>NZ_JABUYE010000005.1:0-244987 GCF_014897485.1 Brevibacterium sp. FME37 | reverse complement strand
ACCAGGATCACGAATCCCGCTAGCTCGGGTGTCCACAAAACCAGGCTAACCTCAGGGCTCGGTGGGCTGCAGCCGCCTCGGCGAGGTGGAACGTCGTACCGACTCGACCGCGCAGTACTCCGGTCGCCAACAATTGGTTGATCGCTTTCGCCGCCTCGGCGAGGTCCGCGGCCGAAGCGTTGCTGATCGCGAACCCGAGCACGCTGGCGTCGCGGGTGTAGAGCTGGCCGATAGGCACCCTCGGCGACGATTCCATTCCGGCCATCACGATTACCCGCGCACCGTGCGCAAGAAGGGGAACGGACCCTTCGAAGTTATCGTCACCGCTGGCGTCCCACCAAACATCGACTCCGTGTGGGGCAGCCGATTCAACCTGTGTGTAGTAGTCGGGGGCATGTTTGTCGATGACGACGTCGGCTCCGCAGTCGGCGACCCACTGTTCGTCGTCGGCAGATGCACCGGCGATGACATGCGCACCCATAGCCGCAGCGAATTGGACGATCGCTGTGCCCACGGCGCCGCTGGCCGAACCGACCACGATCGTCTCCCCCGGCCGCAGCCGCGCCTCCCGAACGAGGCCTAAGTAGGCGGTTCCGGCCGCGTGCAGGGTGGGGGCCGCCTCGGCGGGGTCGATGGCTGCGGGAAGTGGGTACAGCCAGTCGACCGGTGCAACGACGTATTCGGCGAACGTGCCTTGGCGACCGTCATGGCCGAGGCTATTGGACCACACCCGATCGCCCGGGCTGAACTGCTTGACCGCCTCGCCGACGGTGACGACGGTTCCCACGAGATCTCGGCCGATGACGAAGAGGAACGGCAGCGGTGTGGGAAAGGCGCCGGAACGGACGAAGAGGTCGACGTGGTTGACCTCGCTGGCCTCCATGCGCACGAGTACCTCGCGCTCGCGAGGACGGGGCACCGGCAGCGCACCGACGTGGATGTCATCGGCGCTGCCGGTGGCCTCGATGAAGGCGGCTTGCATCCGATCGGGGAGGTCCACCGGTCTCATCTCCTCAGTGAATGTGGTTCGTTCACTGCCGACGATACCCCTAGGCGTTCGTGTCACTCGCCGCCGGAGTGTTCACTCCCCATCAATGTGTTCGGCGCTGGACTCCCTGGTGTTCTCAACATTGGCGACGACATCCTCGGACTTCAGCCGGGTCTTGATGCCGACAGCGAAGACGATGACGGTCATGATCAGGCAGGCCAGCTCGCCCCATCCGAAGGTGAGCACGCCCAGGCTGCCCTCGCCGTAGGTGCCGAGGAAGCTCAGCACAGCGAGGCCACCGAGCCACAGCAGCATCCACCAACCCGACTTGAACTGCAGCGGCGGGATCTTGCTGCGGTCGCTGAAGGCGTAGTGCAGCCCGAGGACGACGTAGCCCAGTGCCATCGCGATGAACAGCTTCCAGTTCGTGTCCCAGCCGGTCCAGAAGACGATGAGGTTGGCGGCGAGGAATCCGAGGAAGGGCAGTGTGTCACCACCCGGGAGACGGAACGGCCTTTCCTGATCCGGCAGCTGACGTCGCAGCGCGGCGACCGTGACCGGGCCGCTGCCGAACGAGATGACGGTGCCGGAGGTGATGAACCCGACCATCTTCGCCCACGATGGGAACGGGAAGAACAGGAAGCAGGCCACGATGAACGTCACCAGCAGACCGATCCAGGGAATCCCCCGCTTGCTCAGCTTCGTCAGCCCCGACGGTGCGTTGCCGACTCGAGCCTGCGAATACGACAGGCGGGGGCTGAGCGCGGTGAAGATCAGACCGGTGTCGGCCGGAGACACGACAGCGTCGATGTAGAGGATGACGGCCAGCCACATTGCGCCGAGCATGATCGCGATCTCCGCCCACGGGCCTGCCGAGTTCGAGAACGACAATCCGCCCCAGCCGTCTTTGAGCAGCTCGGTGGGGACGGCGCCGATGAAGGCGACCTGCAGGAGGATGTAGATGATGGCGGTGAGAACGATCGAACCGATCACGGCGAAGGGTACATTCTTCTGCGGGTTCTTCGTCTCCCCGGCGAATTCCACGCCCTGGCGGAAACCCAGGTAAGAGAAGACGATGCCTGCCGCCGGCAGGGAGGCGAAGACCGGGGCGAGTCCGTTGGGAGCGAAACCGCCGAATTCGGCCATGTGGAAGTGGCCCGGATTGAATGCGAGGATCGCCAGTCCCACGAACACCAGGACGATGACAGCGAGCTTCCACCACACGAGCACGTTGTTGAACTGAGCGAAGAACTTCACGCCGAACATGTTGATGACGCAGAAGACTGCGACCATGACGATGCTGACGAGGATGCCCGGTCCGGTGAGGACGAGCACCCCTTCCTTGGTCTCCATCAGCCAGGGCATATAACTCGAGGCGTATTGGACGGCTGCGAGCACTTCGATGCCGACGGTGCCGGCCGCTGCCAGCCAGGTGATCCAACCGCTGGTGTAGCTGGCGAAGGATCCAAACGCGTAGTGCGGATAGCGGACGACTCCGCCGGCGACGGGGAACATGACGCCGAGTTCCGAATAGTTCAGTGCCACGAAGATGATGAGAATGGCGCCGATGGCCCAGGACAGGATCGCTGCCGGACCCGCCATGCTGGCTGCGTCGAAGGCGCCGAAGAGCCAGCCTGATCCGATGATCGATCCGACGCCGGTGAAGAGCAGACCGGTTTTCCCGATATCGCGTTTGAGTCCTTTGTCGTGGACGACTGTCACGCTCGTGTGCGAGCCAGATGACAGTGGATTTCGTGAGGGCACCGTTGCCTCCCGTGATTGTGATGGCAGTTTTCCGGGGCCAGTTTTCCGCTGTCGGTCTGTGATGTCAATTACAAATGGGGCTCATCGTCGGAGGTCAGGAAGCCAAACGCCCCGGACACTGAATTTCCGTGTCCGGGGTCGAATGGTGGAACGTTTCGGGTCACTATGTGAAGTCTGTGGCGAACCAGGCACGGTTCGCCACGTTCGTGCGGGATGGTCGGGCCACCTCGGCGAGAGTCAGCGCTGTTTGTACACCCTCCGGGCGATGATGACGCCGACGAGTGAGAGCAGGGACAGGGCCGCGTAGTAGAAGCCGGGTACGGTCAGTTCTCCGGTGGCGCTGAGCAGTGCGGTGAGGATGAGCGGGGCGAAGCCGCCGAAGATCGCCACACCGAGGCTGTAGGCAATCGTCATGCCGGAGCTGCGCACCTGGACGGGGAAGAGTTCGGACAGCAGCGCGGGCATCGGACCGAAGTAGAAGACCATGAACAGGCCGACGATCGCCTCGCACACGGTCAGGATCGCGATCGAGGGATGGTTCGTGAGCAGGATGAACATCGGCCACGCGACGATGATGCCGACGATGGTCGTCGGGATCATCACGGTCGTCGCGCCCACCTTGTCGGCGAGCTTCCCGGAGAACGGGGAACCGATGAGGGTGATGACACCGGCAACGACGGCACCGGGGAACGCCGCCCACGGTTCGAGCCCGAGGTTGCCGACCGCGAACTGGGGCAGGAACGTAATGAGGTAGACCGAGATCGTGGCCATCGCGATGATGAGGAACGCCGCAACAAGGCGGCCGAAATGCTCGCCGAGGAGGGTCCGCAGCGGGTTGTCGATCTTCACTGAGGCCTTGAACTCAGGAGTGTCTTCCATCTTAGAGCGGATGTACCAGCCGACGGGGCCGATGAGCAGGCCGATCGCGAAGGCCACGCGCCAGCCCCAGGAGTGGAGTGCCTCTTCGCTCAGGGTCGAGCTGAAGATCCAGGAGATGCCGGCGGCGAGGAACATCGAGATGCCCTGGGTCGCGGTCTGGAAGGAGGCGTAGAAGGCCTTGCCGTGTTTGGCGTTCTCGGTGAGGAAGGCGGTGGCTGACCCGAACTCGCCGCCCGCGGAGATGCCCTGGATGATGCGGGCGATGATGAGGCCGATCGCGGCCCACACGCCGATGACCGACTCACCGGGCAGTACGACGATGATGAAGACGCCGAGCGTCATCAGACCGATCGTCAGCGACAGGGCCGACTTGCGGCCGTATTTGTCGGAGTAGCGGCCGATGATGACGGCGCCGAGGGGGCGGACGACGAACGTGATCGCGAACGTCGCCCAGGTCATCAGTTGTGCCGACAGACCTTCGCCGGGGTAGAACACCGCGGTGATGGAGGTCGCCATGAACCCGAAGAGGATGATGTCGTACCACTCGAGGGCGTTGCCCAATCCGGCCGCGAGGACGGCCTTGCGTGCCCGGGCCTTTTCCGCGCGAGTTTCGACGGTGTTCTGTGTCATTGCATGCCTCTTCTAGTTGGCGACGGGTCTCTGTCCGACGCCTGGTCAGTACTCAGGTAGTGAGTCTAATCGCATGCTTGAGACGAAGAGGCTGCTGTCCGTCACACTAGCCCTGCTCCGCTTCCTTCTCCTTCTCCGCCTTGTTGAAGTCCTGATATTCCTTGATGATGTCGGCGGCCGGGCCGTCTGCACGCAGAACCCCCTTTTCGATCCACAGAGCACGGTTGCAGGTGTCTTTGATCGTGCGCATCGAGTGCGAGACCAGGAAGACCGTACCGGCATTCTCGCGGATCGAACGGATCCGCCCCTCTGAACGGTCGCGGAACTTCTTGTCACCGACGTTGAGCGCCTCATCGACGATGAGGATCTCGTGCTGGACAGAAGTCGCGATGGCGAATTTCAGCCGCTGGGACATCCCCGAAGAATAGGTGCGCATCGGCAGGTCGATGAAGTCCTCGAGTCCGGTGAATTCGACGATGTCGTCGAACTTCTCCTCCACCTCTTCGCGGGTGAGGCCCAGGGCCAGGGAGCCGAGCATGATATTGCGGGCACCGGAAAGATCAGGGATCAGTGCTGCACCGACACCGAGGAGGTTCGGCCTCGAGCTTGCGTAGATCGTCCCCTCCGAAGTCGGCGTGAGACCCGTGATCGATCGCATGAGAGTGGACTTGCCGGAACCGTTGCTGCCGATGACACCGATGGATTCGTTCTTGTGCGCAACGAAGCTGACACCCTTGAGTGCATGGACTTCCTGGAGGCCGCGCTGGCGATCGAGCAGACCTCCCCCACCACCGAGCTTGAGCTTCTTGCCCGTGGCCATCGTCTTATAGCGGACGTGGACGTCATCACAGACAACGACCGGAGGGTTGTTCTTCGTGGTCTCCGGGAGACCGCCGGTGTCGTATGTTTCCTGCTCGCTCTGTTCGCTCTGCTCACTCATCGCGACCGTACCTTTCCTCGGCCTGCCAGAAGAAGACGAAGCCGATGATGAAGATGCCGAAGGCCCAGATTGCGAGGTGCCAGAAGTAGTCATAGGGAACATCGCGGCCCACCATGAGGATGCCGCGGGCAATCGCGAGCACGTTGTTCAGCGGCTGCCAGTCCGCAAACACCTGCCAAGCGGGGTCGGGGTTGATCTTCGCCACCATGACCTTGAGGTCGAAGAAGACACCGGAGGTGTAGAAGATCATGCGGGAGATGAAGGGGATGACTTGGCTGAGGTCTCTGAAGTGGACGGTGATGCGGGCGAAGATGAAGGCCACACCCTGGTTGAAGATCCAGAACAGGATGACCAGGGGAATGAAGAGGAACCAATCCCAGGCCGGTCGGGCCCCAAACATCATCGCCAGGATCATCATGAAGATCAGCGTGGGGATGAAGTTGAGCAGGTTCTGAAACACCTTGGAAATGGGCAGAACGATGCGTGGGAACGGCAGGGACTGTACAAGAGACGCGTTGCCGATGATCGACTTCGCACCGCCGTTCATCGAGGTGTTGAAGAACTCGAGGACGAAGACGCCGATGACGACGAAGGGAGCGAAATCATCGGGGCGCGCTGTCGCTCCCTGCATTATGACGCCGAAGACCGTGCCGTAGATCAGAGCCGAGAATGCCGGCCGCAGCAGCACCCAGAGCATGCCGAGACGATTGCGCTCGTTCTCGGACTGCATCCGGTACTTGGCGAGGGTATAGGTGAAGTCGCTGCGAGTGATGAGCTGTTTGATGTACTGGGGCAGTGACGGCCGCCCGCCGACTCTTTCGAGCCCGTGCTCCTCAGCTATCTTAGCCATATCCATGTACAGAAGTTTCTCTCGTCGGCGGCTGGGGGTCGATCACAGGAAGTCTACGTGATGAGGGTAGCCGATTCTCACAGTCGGCTGTGAGCCTTGAAGTCGAAATCCGGGTCCTCGATCTGGGCTCGAGTCGGAATGTTGTTACCTGTCAGTACTCGACGTGCAGCGGCCTGCATCGGAGGCCAGTTGAGTGTCTCGACGCCGATGAGCGCCGCGTCTGGGTTCGATCCATCGAAGTGGAAGACCTGGAATTTCTTGCCGCTGGGATCGTGCCTGATGACCGTGTCAGTGGCATCGGGGCTGGTCAGGCCGGCAGTGAAGACCTTTTCGGGGCCCTGGAAACTCCAGTGCCAGGGGATATCTGACCAGGGTTCAGCTGTGTCGCTGTCGTCGGTGCTCAGCAGTTCGGCGAGGTATTTTCCGTGGCTCTCGGCCACGGGTTCACATGCCCACGGATGGTCCAGGGCGAAGGGCCCGTCGGTGATCTGCGCGCAATCACCTGCCGCCCAGACTCCGGCGTGAGATGTTGCCAACTTCTCATTCACTTCCCACGTTTCGGCGGGTCGGAAGCCATCGATGGGAATCAGGGTGGGGCGGGCGCCGACGCTGGTGACGAACAGGTTGTGAGTGTTCGCGGGAATTTCATCTGGACTGCTCGTGTGGGCCACAAACCTCACGCCGGCTGCTGTGTGGGCATCGAACAGCGCCGAGCGCACAGGCGCAGAGAGCTGTTTGCGCAGGGGTTCATCGCCGCGCAGGTAGACGGTCGCCTCATGACCAGCCGCGACGGCCGAGGTGGCGACCTCCATACCTAAGTATCCGGAGCCGAGGACGCCGACGTTGAGCGCCTCGTCCGTCGTGGCCACCTGCTCGCGGATCCACTCGGCCTCGGACAGGTTGTACACGGGCAGGGCATCCGGGTAGCCGGGGATCTCCGGACGATTCGCTTCCATGCCTGTGGCCAAGATGGCGTGAGTGAAGTCCAGGGTCTCCCCCGACGACAGATGAACGGTGCCGGTGTGCTGGGACTTCGCGGTCGCCTCGGCGAGGGTGATCTCTGTTGCCTTGTCACGAACAAACGTGACGAGCTCACTGGATTCGAGGTGGAAGGGCAGGTGGTACCTGGAGTCGTCGAAGAGGTGCTTCGACAGTGGGGGCCGTTCGCTGGTCTCCCCCGCGGCGGGGTCGATGAGGGTGACCGCCTGGCCGCGTTCGCTGAGCTCCCGGGCGGCGGTGGTTCCGGCCAGCCCTGCACCGATGATGACGATCTTCTTTGCCATGTCTCCATGCTATGCCCGGTGGGAAAGACCCCAGGGACGGGTGCAAGCCGTTCGGGCCCGTGTTTAGACTGGGGCCATGGATGAAGAATCAGTCTCCGTAACAGAAATCCCAGAAGGCGCTGCCATCATCGACGTCCGTGAGGATGACGAGTGGGAAGCCGGGCACATCGACGGCGCACTGCATGTGCCGCTGGGCGATCTGCCGACCCGACTCGACGACCTTCCTCTCGATGACGATATGTACATCATCTGCCGCACCGGCGGTCGCTCTCACCGCGCTGTGGCCTGGCTGACGAACAACGGCTTCGACGCCTTCAACGTCATTGGCGGCATGGGGTCCTGGAACCTCGACCACGGCAAGCCGATCGTATCTGAGACCGGCGAGGAGCCGTGGGTGAAGTGAGTCCGCTTCTCTCAGGCTTACATCTCTCAGACCTACTTCCCTGAGGAGTGATCTGCCGGAGCGGGGATCTCGTCGGGACGGTATTTGGGCAGGCGTGAAGCCGGCAGGGCCGCGATCAGGCTGATGCCGGCGAGGATGAGGAATCCGATCTTCAGGGTGCGCAGACGCTGGTCGGCGTTGAGTTCGACGGCCTGTTCGATCTGAGCCGGCGTCGCCGTGGTCTCAACGAGGACGTCTTCGAGTTCGTCGTTGCTGATGAAGTTGACGTTGTCGAGGTCGACCTGGGCGACGAGGTCTTCCGGCAGCTCGGGATGATCATCAGCTGCACTCACGATTCCCGCGCTCAGCACGGTCACCAGCACGGCCCCCATCATCGCTGTGCCGACCGCCGAGGCGAGGTTCTGGGCGGTGCCGCGAATCGAGCCGACGTCGCCGGCCAGATGTTTCGGTGCGGCGGTGACGAGGACATTGAAGACGAGGGTGACGAGAGCTCCTTGGCCGATGCCGAAGACAATGAGGCCGAGGATCGTCGGCAGCGTCTCCCAGTTGTTCGTAACCACGAAGGCCAACCACACGAGCGCCACTGTGGTCAGCGCGAAGGAGAACAGGGCGATCGTGCGCGGTGAGTAGCGTTTGTAGAAGCGGACGATCAAGGTCGCTGTGACGAACACCGTGAGGTTGAACGGAAGCATCGCCAGGGACGTGTCGAAGGGAGTTCGCCCCTGGACCACCTGGATGTAGGTGGGAACGGTGAAGTTCACCGCCGCCTCCATCGCAACAATGACGAACATCGCGTACACGGCGGCACGCTCCGTGGGGCTGGCGAGGACACTGATGTCGACCAGCGGCACCTTGCCGTTGGCGATGCGTCTGCGCGTCCACATAAAAAAGGCCTGTCCGAGGACGACTCCGACGATGACGAAGACCGGTGCCGGGGAGAGGCCTGCGATGGAGAACGGGGCGCCGTCCTCAGCGCGGATGATGCCCCAGGCGTTGAGATTGTTGAATCCCATGGTCAGCAGCACGATCGCAGAGCCGATGAGCACCGAGGCGACGATATCGATGCGGATCGTGGGATCGCCCTTGTCCGAGTGCAGTTTGAAGCTCAGCGCGAAGACGATGGCGGCCAGGCCGAGGGTGATGAAGAAGATCGGCCGCCACCCGACCAGGGTGCCCAAGGTGCCGCCGATGAGGAAGGCACTCATTCCCGAGAATGCGCGGGCCGATCCCAGCGAACCCACAGCGGCGGCCTGCTGCGATCCCCGGTAGTTCTCTGCGATGAGTGCCACCAGAGCCGGAACGATGATGGCGGCAGCGGCACCAGCAAGAAACTGCCCACCGATCACCCACGCGACCGTGCGCGAGAAGATCATCAGCAGTGACGATGCGGCGAAGATGATGAGCACGAACCGGAAGATGATGACCCAGCCGATGCGCTGGCCCAGTTTCGCACCCGTCATGACAAGGGCCGCCACGGCGAGACCGTAGACGACGATCGTCGATGAGGCGACTGTGGGTGCCACCCCGAAGTCCTCAACCATCCCACCCAGAGAGATGGGGAGGGCTGAAACATTGAAGGACATGAGCACCTGGGCGAGGAAGAGCCCGATCATGGGTGTCCAGGATGCACGAACCTCAGCGTGGTCGGTCGGTTCGGCCGGGACAGTCATAGTGATTCCTTTCAGCGTTGACGAGGTGCGGGTGCTGGGGTGGAGGCGAAGAGATTGAGACCCAAAGCCCTGGAGAGGTCGAAGCAGGCCCGCTGGCCACGGACGCTGTTGCCGGCGGAGTCGAGCCGGGGAGAGAACGTGCCGAGCGCACCCTTGCCCGGAGCGATGGCGACGATTCCGCCCGCGACTCCCGATTTGGCCGGCAGACCGATCTCGAAGAGCCATTCGCCGCTGTTCTCATACATTCCGCACGAAGCCAGCAATGCGAGGGTGTCACGGGCCACCTCGGCGGAGACCACGCGTTCGCCGGTCACCGGGTTCACTCCCCCGTCTGCCAGAGTCGAACCCATCACCGCGAGATCGTGTGCGCTCACCGACAGTGAACACTGGCGGGTGTAGATGTCGACGCTGTCCAGAGGATCAGTGATGATCCTCCCGTAGCTCTCGAGCAGTCGGGCGATCGCCCCGGCATTGACCATCGAATTCATCGGATGCCCATCATTGAGTTCGATGGCCATCACAGAGTTGAAGGGCAGTCCCGTGTTGTTGACCCCGATGCGCTCATGGACGAATTCGTGACTGCGGGCCTGGCAGACGAGGGCGAAGACGAATGCCTTCGAGATCGACTGAATCGAGAAGGTCAGGTCGATGTCGCCTGCCTCATGGGCGCGGCCGGTGATATCGATGAGGCTGAGGCCAAACCATGTGGGATCCGCCTCGGCGAGGATGGGAATGTAGTCGGCGATCTCTCCGTCGTCGAGGTCACGGTAACGGCGATGAGCCTCGGCGAGGATCCGGGCCGTTGCAGAAGGGCCGAGCAGCTCGCCGGTGAAGGCACGCTGCTGGGGTTCAGTGGTGTCGCCTTCGAACACTGCCAATCTCCTCGTCGAGAGCAGGGATTGTTGTTCTAATTTGCTGATTTCAGCCTAATCTCCCGCAGGTGCCCTGGATAGGTGCCGACAGCGAATTTCCGGCGACGTTGGACACTCGCCGTCCACGATGCAAGAACTGGAGGCTCAGAACTGTGTGCATCGGTTCGGGTTTGGCATTGTAGAAGTATGACTACTCGCGCCGGCCAGCTGGCCCAGGATAGGGATCTCGTCGATATCCCCGCACTGCTTGACTCCTACTACGACCTCGTCCCCGACTCCTCAGTGCCAGCGCAGGCCGTGAGCTTCGGAACCTCGGGGCACCGCGGTTCGAGCTTCAACCGTGCCTTCAACGAAGCCCACATCGCAGCGATCACCGCCGCCATCGTCGACTTCCGTAAGAAGCAGGGCATCCACGGGCCGATCTTCTTAGGCCGTGACACCCACGCGCTGAGCGAACCCGCAATCCTCACCGTCCTCGAGGTCCTCGCCGCAGCGGAGGTGCCTGTGCTCATCGATGAGCGTGATGGCTTCACCCCCACCCCGGTGCTCTCCCACGCGATCCTCGGGTTCAATGCCGGGAAGACCGCAACGGATGCCCAAGCCGATGGCATCATCGTGACACCCAGCCACAACCCGCCCTCCGACGGCGGCATCAAGTACAACCCGCCCCACGGCGGTCCGGCAGGCTCCGAGACGACGACCTGGATCGCCGAGCGTGCGAACTCCTACCTTGGAGCCGGGTGGGAGAAGATCCCGCGCACCGGTTTCCAGCGGGCCTTCCACCTGGAGAACACAGAGAACTTCGACTTCATCGCCAATTACACCGAGGACCTCGAGTCGGTCATCGACCTCGATGTGATCCGCGGCTCCGATATCCATATCGGCGCCGACCCGCTGGGAGGTGCAAGCGTCGACTACTGGGCCGCGATCGCCGAGGACTTCGACCTCAACCTCACCGTCGTTCACCCCGAGATCGATCCCGCCTGGTCGTTCATGACTCTGGACTGGGACGAGAACATCCGTATGGACTGCTCCTCGCCCTACGCCATGGCCGGGCTCATCGCCTCCCGCAATGACTTCGATATCGCCACGGGCAATGACGCCGATGCCGACCGTCATGGCATCGTCACCCCGGATGCCGGGCTGATGAACCCCAACCACTATCTGGCGACCGCGATCGACTACCTGCTCGACAACCGGCCCGAATGGTCCACCAGCGCAGGCATCGGCAAGACACTGGTCACCTCGTCGATCGTTGACCGCATTGTGTCGGCACATGGTCGCCAGCTGTTCGAAGTACCTGTCGGGTTCAAATGGTTCGTCCCCGGACTCCTCGACTCGACACTGGCCTTCGGCGGCGAAGAATCCGCAGGAGCATCGTTCCTGCGCCGCAACGGCAAGGTCTGGTCAACGGACAAGGACGGCATCATCATGGCCCTCCTGGCCGCCGAGATGACGGCGAAGACCGGACAGACTCCGTCCCAGCGCTACGCAGGACTGGCCGCGAACTTCGGCACCAGCGCCTACGCCCGCCAGGATGCTCCGGCCACCCGGGAGCAGAAGGCGACACTGGGCTCACTCGACGCCTCCCAGGTGAAGGCGAAGACCGTCGGCGGTGAACCGGTGACCTCAACACTCACCTCGGCGCCGGGAAACAACGCACCCATCGGCGGGCTCAAGGTCACGACCGAGAACGCCTGGTTCGCGGTGCGCCCCTCCGGCACGGAAGACGTGTACAAGATCTATGCCGAGTCGCTGCGCGATGAGGACCACCTGCGGGCCGTCCAGCACGATGCACGGACCTTGGTGGATAGGGTGCTGGAGTAGGTCGGAGCGAAGGGGCTCCCCGTGGCCGGCCGGTTACAGCTCGACGTCCTGGTTCTGGGGCGGCAAGGCGGCGATGGCCGAGTGGTCTCGGCCCGTGTTGCCCAGGCCCGCCGCGCCTCCCGGCGAACCCAGTTCGTCGAAGAACTCGACGTTGTAGGTGTAGTAGTCCGCCCACTCCTCGGGGACATCGTCTTCATAGAAGATCGCTTCGACGGGGCAGACCGGTTCACAGGCCCCGCAGTCGATGCACTCGTCGGGATGGATGTAGAGACTGCGTTCGCCTTCGTAGATGCAGTCGACAGGACATTCGTCGACACACGACTTGTCCTTGACGTCAATGCACGGCTGCGCGATCACGTAGGTCATTCGGGCCTCCGCTCTCTGCTCGGATCGTCCACTTCCTCTGAGTGACGAATGGGATGAACCTCAGGGCCCACTCTAAGCCTTCGAACCCAGTCTTCATATGGCCCAGATCACGTCCGAGGAGAATGCAGAACCACCTCGGCGAGGTCCGGTCACAATCGGGTTTCACTGTGCGGACGAAAACGTCGCAAACCGCGCTCTGCAACAACCGTGTGTCACCGTCTGGTCGAATCCGCCGAGCACTCGTTCGCACCGCGTCACCAGGCAAGAGTCGTTGCCGTATGCGCCCCGTTGGCTCCGCGCACCTCGGCGACCGCCGCAGGACTGCAAACAAGTCGTCTCCTGGCTGTGACCCTCTCCGAGTTTCCTCTCAGACACTGTGGTCCTGGCTTCAAGTGCGGGCGCAATACTGGTCGGCGTCGATGATGTGTCACCTGCCCGGTGACCGCACTCAGCAAAGACATCATTCAGCGACGACATCTCGAAGAAGAAGGATCGATGACATGAAGACCACCATTCGCAATCGCGCAGCAGCCCTGGCCATCGCCGGTATTGCCAGCCTGGCCGGAGTCGGACTCGCCAGCGGACCCGCCCTGGCGGCCCCGGCACCCGCCGCAGCCACCAGCGCGGACGCAGAGCCGCAGTCCGTCCACTACCCGACGGACACCAACATCTATGCCGATGAGCTCGTGCGAGCTTGGGGTGCCGACAATACGGAGCGGGTCGAAGGATTCGCCACTGCAAGCGTCGCCAGCGACCTAGCCGCCCACGGCAATGAGAACGGGACCCATTGGGTTCAGACAGGCGAGGAGGGAGCCGCGGGAACGATCTATGTCGACTACAAGAACACCGTGACGGGAGAAACCATGTCTGTCGGTGTCGCCAACGAACAAGTGTCGAACGGCGGAGAATGGGGCTCACCCCACGGAGTCCATAGCGTCCAGTTCAACAACTGATACGGCACACACTGGTGCGAAGAACCCCGTCCCTGGAAGTCCGGGGGCGGGGTTCATCGTGTGCACGGTTGGGCGGAGCTGCCTCGGCGAAGGCGCCCTTTGATGTGACGCGAGGATTACAGGTGTGACTCCGGGGCGTTCTGCACGTAGTCCTCGAGGGTGTCGTTCTTGTACGCGTCCTGGACCTTCTTCAGTTCCTCTTCATCGACATTGACGATCGACTGACCGTCACTCGAGGTGCCGACGCCAGCGGTCGGGGAGGTGAAGAACTCGATGTCGCCGGGGCGGACGTCGCGCATGCCGAAGGCCGTCGCGGAGATGTACTGGGCGTCGAGTCCGGAGTCGACGTACATGTACGGGGCGAAGTTCTTGACCATATCCTGGATCTTCTTCGGGTTCGACAGGGTGTCGGCGGAGATGATCTCACTGGTCAGACCCCTGATGAAGGCCTGCTGGTTACGAGCGCGCTGGAAGTCGCCGTCCTTGAAGGACTTGCGTTCGCGCACAAAGGTCAGTGCCTCGTCACCGTCGAGGACGTTCTCTCCCCTCGTGAAGGTGTAGCCGTTCTTCTCAAACGACTGCTCCGAGTTCACGCTCACCCCGCCGAGGCTGTCGGTCAATGCCTTGAAGCCTTCGAAGTCGATGATCGCCACGTGGTCGAGGTCCGTACCGATGAAGTCCGACACCGTGGATACGGCCAGCGGAAGACCACCGTAGGAGAGCGCAGAGTTGATCTTGGCCTTGCCGTGGCCTTCGATGTCGACCCAGCTGTCACGCGGGATCGACATGACCTGGACCTTCGATCCGTTCTCGGGCAGGTGCATGACCATGATTGTGTCCGAGCGCAGTCCGCGGGAGTCGTTGACGTCGACCTGGTCCATCGGCTCATCGGAGCCCAGCAGCAGAATGTTCGTGCCGCCGTCTTCCTTGTCATCGGCACGCTTGGTGCCGAAGACCTGCTCGTCGGTGAGCTTGTTCGCGTTGTTGTCATAGGACCGGCCGACGTTCCATAGGTACAGACCCACGCCGAGCACGCCGAGGATGACGATCACGAGGATGACGACGAGGACCTTGCGCCACACCTTTTTCTTCTTGCGGCGGGGGCGCTGCGGTCGTTCGTCCTGGCTGTCGAAGAGATCATCGAAACTGCTGTTGTCCGTCATCGGCACTCCGGGTTTCAGTCAATGCGGCGGGAACGCCGGCGGGGAGAAGATACAATCTCGGCAACTATATAGCTTTTGTTACATTCTTCTTGACACCTTGCGCGCCGAGGTGACTCGACTCACCGGTAACAACGCCGTATTCGTATGGTGAGGGCTTGGTTCGCTGGGTAGACTTTTCTGGTGTTCAACAACTATCGGGAAATTCTGTCTCTTCCCGGTGCTCTCAAGTTCTCCTTGGCCGGTCTTGTTGCACGTATGCCCATCGCAGTTCTGGGCCTGGGAATCGTTCTGTTCATCCAGGGCGTCAGCGGCTCCTATGGTCTGGCAGGCATCGTTGCCGCCGTGTACATGATCATCCAAGCGCTTGCCGGGCCCGGGATCGCGCGTCTTGTCGACCGTCGCGGTCAAGCTGCTGTCATGGTGCCCATCGTCATCACGCACCTCGTGGCGCTCTCGCTGCTCATCGTCTGCGTCTACGCAGACTGGTGGGTGGGCCTCATCTTCGTCTTCGCCGGAATCGGTGGTGCCACTGTCGGCTCCGTCGGGTCGCTGGTGCGTTCCCGCTGGTCTCACATCGTGGATTCGCCGAAAAAGCTGCAGACCGCATTCTCGTGGGAATCCGTGGCCGATGAGCTGCTCTTCGTCACCGGCCCCGTCATCGCCACAGTGCTCGCCACCGCTGTGTTCCCACCGGCAGGCATCATACTTTCGATGCTCACCGCCGGAATCGGCTCGGCCCTGCTCTACGTGCAGAAGTCGACCGAACCCCCACCGATCGAACGCACCACAGAGGCTCGCGGCCACGTGTTTTCCAACCCAGGCATCTTCACGATCATCATCGTCAACGTCTTCCTCGGTGTGAACTTCGGCGCCATCGACGTCATCGCTGTGGCCTTCGCCGACGAGCAGGGAGTGAAATCCCTGGCCGGCATCCTGCTCAGCGCCTTCGCCCTGGGCTCACTCATCGCCGGCGCACTCTATGGGTCGCGAAACTGGAATTCAGCCACCCATCATCGCTTCGGCATCACCGTGTCCCTCCTTGCGCTCGGCGCCTGCTCGATGATGCTGGCACAAGGCATGATCTCCTACACGATCATCCTGTTCCTCGTCGGCTTCACGATCGCCCCGAGCCTCATCGGCGCGAACTCAGTGATCGAACAGCTCGCACCACCTCGGCGTCTGACCGAGGCGTTCGCCTGGCTGGGCACCTCGCTGGGCTTCGGCGTCGCCTTCGGATCGGCGATTGCCGGCAACATCATCGACGCGGCAAATGCCAAGACCGCGATGCTGCTGCCCGCCGGGTGCGCGATCGTCGGTGCGCTGCTGGCGCTGAGCCTGCTCAAGCTGCTCAACCCGAAACGCTCAAGTCACGAGGTGCGGGTCAACCGTCCAGGACGACAGGTGCGCATCGAGGGGTAGTGCGCACTGGGCTCGGACAGCAGGTTGCGGCTGCACCGCAAACCCTTCTCCAGTCCGAAACACCTTCCGAATGTCAACGATCTTTGACACACCTATGTCAACAATGCTTTACTTTCGATGTAAAGAATCATTGACATAGGGAGTGGGATGGAAGTTCAGACCTCGAACCTCAAACACGTCCGCAAGTCGGTCGGTCTCACTCAGGCTCAACTGGCCCAGCTCACCGGCGTATCGCGGCAGACGATCATCGCCACCGAACGTGGCGACTATGCTCCCAGCGTGTACCTGGCGCTGCGGATCGCCCGGGCCCTGGAGACCAGCGTGGAAGAGATCTTCGCGCTGAAGGAGGAATCATGAATAACAGCAACGCGAGCAAACCCCGTCCCAATGCATTCGCCGACAGAATCACCGGTCTCGACGATCCCTCGATGGGTGATGAACGGGAACGTGATGTCATCCTCCGCGCCTATACATTCGGCTCTGTCGTCTCGACACACGTCTTCTTCGCCCTCGCCGTACTCTTCGCCGTCATCGGCGCTGGCCTCTGGACCATCCCTTTGGTCCTTGGAACCGGAGTGGCCGGTCTCGCAGTGCCCGCATACTGCAAACGTGAGGGTGTCGATTTTACTCTGGCGGTCTCGCGGGCAGCCAATAAACGGATCGTTGTCTCCTACGCCGTATCAGCAGTATTCACCGCCGCTTGGGTGGCCGCAATCGCCTTCCAGCAGACCACCGGCCACCCCCTGATCGATGTCGGTCTTGGGTCACCGCTGGCTGGAGCCAGCAACGGCTCGTTTGTCACCGGCGCGATTATCGGCATAGTCATCGCCCTCACCGCATTCGCCGTCTTAAGACACCGCAAGCTCAAACGAGCGCGCCTCGAGGAGGAGAGCGCGGCAGATATCGAAGACGAAGAGTGAGCGAAGACTGCATGAAGAGTGAACAAAGAGGCGCGGGAAGTCGCGGCACCTATAATGTGAGTGATGCTTCTCCCCCAAATCAGTCGCTTGACAAATCAGTCGCTTGACGAATAGTTGACGGTCAACGTAGGAGGATCTGTTGAGAATCGAACTGGACCAAGACGCGTGCATCGGGGCTGGAAACTGCGTCATCACAGCCCCGGACTTATTCGACCAGCGGGATGATGACGGAGTGGCTTTTCTGCTTGAGGAGAATCCCTCTCCCGAACAGGAGAGCTCCGCCAAGGAGGCGGAAGCACTGTGTCCTGCCGCCGCAATCCGCATTCACAAAAAGTGACGAGAGTCGTTTCAGCGAAGAAGGTCGTCATTGTCGGTGCCGGCCCCGCCGGAATCGCGGCCGCCGATGCACTGCGGGCTCAAGGCCACACCGGAGAGATCCTGATCTTCGGCGAGGAACGCCATATGCCCTACGACAGACCACCACTGTCCAAACAGATATTGGCCGGTACCTGGTTGCCCGAAAGGGCCGAGCTGCGCACCGGTGAACTGCTGGCCGATGCCGATGTGACGCTGCGCCTCTGCACCAGAGTCGCCTCAGCAGATGTCGCAGCCCATCAGCTCACCCTCCATTCCGGCGAGCAGATCGCGTATGACGCTTTGATCATCGCCACTGGAGTCACCGCACGAGAGCTGCCGTTCGGACACCATCTCGACGGTGTCCACGTGATGCGCACTCTTGACGACGCTCTGACTCTGCAAACCGGTTTGGAGACGGCCCAACGACTCGCAGTCATCGGCGCAGGATTCCTCGGCGCAGAAGTCGCCGCCGTCGCTCGCTCGCTGGGCAAAGAGGTCACGTTGATCGATCCTCTCGAACTGCCGATGCAGAATGTGGTCGGCGACGAGATCGGATCCATGATCGCCGAGCTGCATCGCCACCATGGAGTCAAGCTTGAACTCGGACATGGCGTCAGCTCCATCGAGGACGGTATGGGGCAGGCCACCGGAGTCACACTCGACGATGGAAGAACGGTATCTGCGGATGCGATTCTCGTCGCCGTGGGAGCCCGGCCTGCCGTTGATTGGCTGCGGTCAAGCTCGGTTCCCCTGACCGCGTCGAATGAGCCCGGCGCCGGTGGTGTGCGCTGTGATGCGAGTGGACGCGCCACCGATGATGTCTGGGCCATCGGCGACGTCGCTGCATGGTGGGATCCCACACAGGAACGCCACGTGCGCGTGGAGCATCGGCAGACCGCGAATGAGCACGCTCTCTCCTGCGTACGCGACATCCTGGAACTCACGCCGGCCTCGGCGAAGTCCGTCCCGTACTTCTGGTCCGACCAGTACGATCTCAAACTGCGCAGCTTCGGCTTCCCCTCCCGTGACAGCGGATTTCACGTGGTCGAGGGAAGTCTTGAGGACCACCGATTCGTTGCCGCCTACACAGACGAATCAGGTCGCATCGTCGGCACAATCGGGTCCGGAATGTTCAAAGCGATGAATTGGTGGCGGTTGCAGATCCTTGACCGCCGGCTCCTCGGCGACGCCCTCCGTGACAGACAGATCACCAAGCGATCTGTCGAATAGTCTACGGAGAACTCCGCTTGATCGCTCAGCAGCACGTGCCTACGGTCAGGCCCAATTCCTGTGCGGCGAGGTGTCACCGACACCGGGGTTGAAGACATTGCACGGGTCGAGTTCCTTGAAGTGAGCTTCCATCTCCGGCGGCACACGGTAGAGGCGACCGTAGTTGTGCTCGGCAGGAACTGCGGCACCTCGTTCCTCAAGCAGCGCCATCATCTGCTTCTTCAACGCGACCGGGTCGACACCCTTCTTCGCCACGTGGTCCTGATGGAGGACGTGGCAGAAGAAGTGACCATAGTAGGAGCTGATGTGCAGCTGCTCGGCGATCTCCGGTGGCAGCACCTCGAGCCAGTCATCCTCGTCCCGACGCAGTGCGACATCGAAGGTGATCATGTCCGACGAGTCGTCACGGTTGAGGTTGAAGTACCGGGTTGCCGCGCTGGCGGCACCGAAACGGTGGAGCATGGCCGATTGAGCCTCATCGGCAGTGCAGATGAAGAAGTCACCGTCATGGCTCGCCTCGGCGAAGAAGGTCGTGAGGAACTCCTCGGTCCTCTGCTTCTGGTCACCGCTGACGACAAGCAGAAGGTGGTGTTCGAAGCGGTCGCGGTACTCCAGCATTCGGTCCGGCAGCTGCTGCGGCAACAGGCTGAACGCGCCTTGGGCGATGGAATCGGCGACTGTCTGGCCGAAGAACGGCAGTTTCGCGAAGACCCCGTTCGCCCAGTTCTTCAACGCGAAGAGCTTGATCTGTTCGCGGCTTCCGGCGTGCTTGACGGAGACGAACGTGTCCTTGCCGTACTTCTCGGCGAGATCGAAGGAGGGCCGTCCCATGTACTCGCCGGAGATCGGCAGCGGCATGTCCGAGGTCAGTATCGCCCGGCGCAGGGCCTCGAGCTCGGCGGGGCTGTCGGTGCCGATGTAAAAGGTCGTCGAGTCCTTCTGCTTGGGGAAGGTGCGGGTGCGCACGGCGAAGACCATGAGCTTGCCCGCCGACCCGGATGCTTCGTGGAGGAATTTCGGGTTGGCGTTGTAGCGTGCGGGAGAGTCGGCGATCTTGCGGACGTGCTCGCCGTATTCGGTCTCCGTGGCGTCCTCCGGCGGCGGCGTGACATCCGCGGGAGCCCAGTCGCCGCGCTGGAGCTTGTCGAGGATGTGCGCGGGATCGTCACCGAGTTCGACGCCGAGGTGGTTGACGAGTTCGACCTTGCCTTCGTCGTTGACTCGGGCGAAGATCGAGTGCTTCGTGAACGCCGGACCCTTGCGGATCTGGCTGCCTCCGGAGTTATTCGCGATGCCACCGACGACCGACGCACCGATCGAGGATGAGCCGATGACCGAATGTGGTTCACGGTCGTGGGCGGCCAGGGCGTCGTCGAGTTCGAAGAGCGTCGAGCCTGCCAGGCATACCGCTTCACGAGCGTCGTTGATGAGGTGGATCTCGTTGATGCGCAACGTCGAGATGATGACGATCTCACGGTCATAGTCCTGATCGCCGGGTCCCGACCCTCCGGTCAGTCCGGTGTTCGCCGACTGCGGGATGACGATGAGGTCGTGATCGACGCAGACCTGCAGGGCCCGCCACATGTCGACGAGGCTGCCCGGCTTGAGGACGGCGAGCACATTGCCGCCGCCGAAGCGATTGCCTTTGGCGAATGGTGCTGTCGCCCGGGCCGAGGTGAGCACGTGGTGTTTGCCCATGATGTCGTTGAAGGCGCTGACGGCTGGTGACGGCTTCTGGTGTGATTGTCCGAGCATGGTGTCGATCCCTATCTGGTCGTTGCGAGCTGTTGTCGTCGTTGAATATCGTCACTGGGCGCGCCGAGGTGACCTCAGTGCTCAGATCTCGGTTCCGTCGTCCTGCGCTTCCTGGTCTTTCTCGTCCTCCTGCATCCGTCTCTCAGCACGCAACCGGTGCCATTCGGCCAGTTTTTCGGCGATGACGCGTTCGTAGCCATTGCCGGTGGGCCGGTACACCCTCTGCGGCTCCATATCCTCGGGAAAATAGTTCGCCCCCGAGAAACCTCCGGGCCGGTCGGGATCGTACTCGTATCCTTCTCCATAACCGAGATTCTTCATCAGCTTCGTCGGGGCGTTGAGGATATTTGCCGGTGGCATGAGAGACCCCGTCTGCTTCGCGAGCTTCTTTGCTGCGTTGAATCCACGGTAGACGGCGATGGATTTCGGTGCGGTTGCGAGATAGACGACGGCTTGGGCGATGGCGAGCTCACCTTCTGGAGATCCGAGACGCTCGTAGACGTCCCATGCCGCCAGCGCCTGCTGGACGGCTTGCGGGTCGGCGATCGCGATGTCTTCGTTGGCGAACCTCACCAGACGTCGGGCGATGTAGAGCGGATCTTCACCCCCGTCGAGCATTCGTGCCAACCAGTACAGTGACGCGTCTGGGTCGGAGCCGCGCATCGCCTTGTGCAGGGCGGAGATGAGGTTGTAGTGGCCTTCCTGGCCTTTGTCGTAGATCGGTGCGCGCTGCTGAACCAGCTCGGCTAAGGCAGAAGGGTCAAGTGTCCCGCTGACTGTTTGGAGCTGTTCGATGAGGTTGAGCAGGTATCGACCGTCACCGTCGGCCATCGCCACCATCGCCTGCCGGGCCTGCGCGTCAACAGGAAGTGATCTTCCCGTGGCCGCTTCGGCACGTTCGATGAGTGTGGTCAGTGTCTGCTCGTTGAGTCGTCTGAGGACGAAGACCTGGGAGCGGGAGAGCAATGCTGAGTTGAGTTCGAAGCTGGGGTTCTCCGTGGTCGCACCGACGAGCACGACCGTACCGTCTTCCACGTAGGGGAGGAAGGAATCCTGCTGGGCGCGATTGAAGCGGTGGATCTCGTCAACGAACAGCATCGTGCCCTGGCCGATCTCGCGGCGCTTGGCAGCTGATTGGAAGACTTTGCGGAGTTCGGCGACACCGGAGAAGGTCGCTGAAACCGATTCGAAGACGAGGTTTGTTCGCTCAGCGAGGAGTCGCGCAATGGTTGTCTTCCCACAGCCTGGTGGCCCCCACAGCACCATGGAGACCAGTCGGCGTTCGTCGACCATCCGGCCGATGGGGGCGTCCTGTCCGAGCAGGTGCTCTTGTCCGAGCACGTCTTCGAGTGTCTTCGGGCGCAATCTATCGGCAAGGGGACGACCTGCCTCGTCAGGTTCAAACAGTGACGGCGGTTCCTGGCTCATAGCGGCACCTCCATCGTCATCGATTCGTCTGCGTGGTGAGGATTCCGTTTTCATCCTAGTTGCCCGTGGCAAGGGGCGTCGGTCGGTCCGCGTCTCTCACCCCGGCCGGTTCGAGGCGCGCGCCACAGCGCCAAGACAGAGCAGGCAGATCACGGCAACCCCAGCCAAGGAGAGGCTGTAGGGCATGACCGGCAGCAGGGCCGCGAGCACTGTAGGCAGCAGGAACCCGGAGTAGGCCAGCGAATAGTAGACGCCGGTGATGCCGGCCAGGTCGTCCGGTTCGGCGATGGCCTGGACGATGACCAGACCGGCCACCACACAGATGCCGTAGGCGATGCCGAGCACGATGGCCACGACCAGGGCGAGGACTGGATCCGCGACCAGGGACGCGACCACGGCGAGCGCTATCCCGAGGGTCATGAGCACGAGGCCGACGACGAGTGCGCGCCCGCCCGTCCACCGGTTGATCCGGGGAACGCTGTTCTGCACGAGCGCCCCGGCACCGAGGGTGACGACGGTGAGCACGGTTGCGTAGAGGGTCGTCCACTCCCCCAGCTCGTCCTGGACCAGTGCCGGCATCACAGCGTAGGCGATGCCCGCTGCACCGAAGACCCAGGGAGCCGCAGGGGCAATGAGGCGCACGAACGTGCGGTGTCCCACCAGGGGAACGCGCAGGCCTCTCCACCAGTGTTGAGAGCTCCGGTGTTCCCGCGACAGAGATTCCGGCGCGGCGAACAGGATGGCCAGGGCCACGATGCTGAGCAGTCCGTGCACCGCATAGGGTGTCGCCTCGGGGACTGGCCCCCATTGTGCCAGGCATCCGGTGACCGCGGCACCGACGGCGAATCCCAGGGTCAGAGTCAGTGCCGGGCGGCGAGCGCCTGCTGTGATTCCGGCCTTGTGGTCGAAGGGCGGCATCGAGAGTTCCTTGATCCAGCTCGTGCCCACCGACATCGCCACACCGACGCCCGCACCGGCGAGCACCCGGCCCAGACACAGAAGCCAGAAGAGGTCGAAGCCGATGCCGAGGAGCACACTGCCGACCAACGCCGCAATGGTGCCGACTATGAGCACGGGTTTGCGTCCGCGACGATCCGATATCGCCGAGGCGATCAGAAGTCCCGGGATCAGCCCGCCGACGTACATGCCCAGGAGAAGATTGGCCTGCCAGACCGCGTATCCTCCATCTTCCTCGTACATATGGACGAGCGGGGTGAAGTGATTGCCGCCCCAAGCAAGCAGGAAGATGGCAGGTGCAACGCGAAGCCAGGCACCGCCTCGGCGACGGACGGGTTCAGGGGGCATCGCTGTCGGGCCTGGCGTCGGCGTGGCCGAGTCTGAGGTCACCGCTGGATCGGGTGTCATCGGGTCCGGTTCTGCTGGAAGTGACCGTGATCGATGTGCTGGCGGACGAGTCTCGTAAATCGTGGGGAATCTCCTTGGCGGGCGCATTCGGTGAGCTGTTCGTGGTCGGCGAAGAGGTCTTCGAGAGCCGAGGGCAGATCGATGACGGCCTGGTAAGTCAGGCGAGCCAGGCGGGGGCCGATGGTGGAGAGCAGTTCGTCGGTGACTGCGTTCCGGCCGCTGCGAATGATGCGGGCATGGAAGGCGTAGTCACTGCTCGCGAAATCCAGCGGGGAGTCGCCGCTCAGAGCCTCGCGCTGCCGACCAAGGAGGAACTGCAGGTCCGCCGCCAAGGCCTCCATCACCTCGGCGTCGGCACTCAGGGCATGGACTGCGTCGATTTCGAACATGGCGCGCACGGCCAGCAGGTCCCGCCGCTCTTCGCCGGTGACCGTTGTGACAATGGCCCCTTTCTTGGGCACGAGGCGGACCAAGCGCCACCGCTCGAGTTGGAGCATAGCCTCCCGGGCCGGGGTGCGGCTGGCCTTCTGCGCCTCGGCGAGATCAGCCTCGGTGAGGAGCATTCCAGGTTCATACCGCTGTTCGATCACCTCGCGAGCGGCCCAGGCCGCCATCCGCGCAGCGATCGGAGAAGCGTCGTCGGTGGTCTCCCAGGGCAGCGTCAGCAGATCATTCACACACCCAAACTATCAGATGCATGCATTGATAGATGCATCAAGTCCGGACCGGAGCAATGCGACCTTGGACAGGACGCTCAGCTCGCCGATCGGCAGTCAGCACCAGCAATAAGGACAATGTCGACAACAAAGAATGCGTCATATTGTGTACTCAACGAACCTTGTCGGTTACTATGGTCTGCGGCGCCATTCAAGCGCTCAATGCCGAGCACATTAGCGGAGGAGATTCCCGGGCACCCACGAGCTGGGTATCCGGTGATGTGATCAACGTGGAATCAGTAGTCTGGAGCGCTATCGCCCTCAGCTTCATCGCCGGAATGCTGTCGAAAGCTCTGCCCCGAGTCCCGGGTGCACTCGTGGCCGCCGCGTGGGGAGCCGTTTCATTGGCAGCAACCGGAGTCTTCTTAACCACAGACACCACCGACGCGGGCCTGGAAATCGTCGCCATCGGACACCTGGCCACCTTCTCGGCCTTCCTCACAGGCTTCACGATGATCAGCCTGGTCGGAGATTGGAAGCGCGAGCTCGCCGCCTGAAGGACCCTCGCGGAGAGCTCGCGCTCGAAGGTTCCGACTCACTCGACGAGCTTGCCGACCTGGCTGATCTCGTCATCTCGCATGAGCTCGGCAACCTCGGGATCGACTGCTGGAATGCTCTCCTGCACGACTCCAGTGGACGGTGACCACACGAGGTTGACCTGCAAATTCTTGTTCTGTTCGGGGTAGTCGCTGCGGTTATGGCAGCCGCGGGTCTCCCTGCGCTCGAGTGCGCATTCCAGGGTTGCCCGAGCCGCGAGTGCCGAGGACTTGAGGTCGAAGGCGTGTGAGAGATCGGAGTAGCCGGCGATGTCCGGGTGAATTCCGACCTCACCCATGCGTGCCTCGATGCCGGCGAGTTTCTCGAGTCCTTCCAACAATCCAGCCTCATCGCGGACGACTCCGGCATGCTCGGTCATGAGATTGCGGATCTCGCGCTGCAGCGCCCGGACATTCTCCGTACCCTCGGAAGCGAGGAGATCATCGATCTCAGCCCGCGCCTCGGCGATGGCAGACCGCGACCGCACCTGCGCACCCAACTCTGATGAGTACGCGACGGCGGACTTTCCGACGATGCGGCCGAAAACGAGGAGTTCGATGAGCGAATTGCCGCCGAGGCGATTGGCCCCATGCAGCCCGGATGACGCTTCGCCGATGGCCCACAGCCCTTCGACGTCGGTGCTGTGCTCGACCGGGTCGACCCACACCCCGCCCATCGAATAGTGCGCGGTCGGGGCGATCTCGATGGGGCTGACGGTGATGTCGAGCATCTGCGTTTCCATCATCGTCTGGAACACGCGCGGCAGGCGGTTCATGATGGTCTCGCGCGGCAGGTGGGAGACATCGAGCCAGATGCCGCCGTTCTCCGTCCCGCGGCCCTCGGCGATCTCGGTGTAGGCGGCCAGAGCTACGCGGTCGCGGGTGGAGAGTTCCATGCGTTCTGGATCGTAGCGTTCCATGAACCGCTCCCCCAGTGCGTTGCGCAGAATTCCGCCCTCACCGCGTGCAGCCTCGGAGACCAGTGTTCCGGCGGCGTTCTCGGGTTCGATGATGCCCGAGGGGTGGAACTGGACGAGCTCGGCATCGCGCAGACGGGCTCCGGCTTCGACGGCCAGGCGGAAGGAATCACCGGTGTTCTCGTCGCGACGTGATGAGGTGCGGCGCCAGATCCGGTTGTGCCCACCAGCGGCGAGGATGACCGCGTCGGCATGGATCCGATACCGGGAGCCGTCGACGATGTCAAAGCCGAAGGCGCCGAAGATGCGCCCGTCGGCGACGAGGAGTTTGGTGATGTAGACGCGGTCGAGGATGGGGACGTTCAGGGCCTCGGCACGATGAATGAGGGTGCGCTGAATTTCGAGTCCCGTGTAATCGCCGGCGAAAGCGGTGCGACGCCAGGTATGGGCGCCGAAGAAGCGCTGCGAGATCCGACCGTCGTCCTCCTTCGCGAAGTCCATTCCATATCGCTCCAGGTCAGCGATTCCCTGTTCGGCTCCTTGGGTGACGATTTCGACGGTGCGGGGGTTGGCGAGGTCATAGGATTCCTTGATTGTGTCGGCGGCGTGCTGCTGCCAGGAGTCGTCGGGGTCCATCGTGGCCAGGGCCGCGTTGATGCCGCCGGCCGCCAGCGAGGTGTGGGCGTCGTCCTTGGGTCGCTTGCCGACGGCGAGGACGTCGGTGCCGGATTCGGCGACCTCGATCGCGGCCCGAAGACCGGATCCGCCGGTTCCGATGACCAGCACCGAGGTGGAGATCGTGTGTTCGTGTGTGCGGGAATTACCCTGTGTGGTCTTCGAATTCTGTGCTGTGGAGTTCATGTTTTCCACGCTAGGCTCGACCACCCCATGCGTCCAATGTATTGTTTCGCTTGACTCGATAGCGATACGCTATATCCATGAATTTGGAACAGCTCGCGAGCTTCGTCGAGGTCGCCAACACCGGTCACTTCACGAAGGCCGCTGCCACTCTTCACCTGGCGCAGCCGTCACTGAGTCGGCAGATTTCGACGCTGGAGAAGGAGCTCGGCTCCGAACTCTTCCATCGCGCCCATGGACACATCAGTCTCACCGCCGCGGGCGAAACGCTTCTGCCGAGTGCACGACGGATGCTCGCCGACGCCGAAGCGGTGCGCCGTGACATGGATGAGCTCGCGGGCCTGCGCAAGGGTCGCATCCGCCTGGGTGCGACGCCGACCTTGTGCGTCAGCCTCGTCGCCGAGGCGATCAGCAGCTTCCATCAGGAGCATCCCGGGGTCGAACTCGAGCTGGTCGAGAAGGGATCGCGGGAGCTCATTGAGGCGCTGGGTACGGGTGAGTTAGACCTTGCGCTCATCACGCGGACGCTGAGTCCGAGTGCGCAGATGCCGCGGCTGCGGATGCAGGGGGTGCTCAGTGAGGATCTGGTGGTGATTGCTGCCACGGAGGCAGGTGAGCCGCTACCGTCCGACGGTCGGGGCAGGTCCGCGCTCCTGCCAGGTGACACGGTGACTCTGGCGGAGGTCGCGGCACTCCCCCAGGTGCTGTTCCATCACGGATACGATCTGCGCGAAGCCACCTCGGCGGCCTTCGACGCCGCAGGACTGGTTCCGAACATCGTCGTCGAGGGCGCTGAGATGGATGCAGTGCTGCGGTTCGTCGAACGCGGTCTCGGCGTCGCCATTGTTCCCGCCATGGTCCTCGTCGACCGGCCCCGGCTGGTCTCAGCACAGCTGGTGGAGCCAAGCCTGAATCGGACGGTCAGCCTCGCCGCCCGCGGCGACGTACGGCCGACCAGAGCCGCCTCGGCGATGGAGACAACGATCCTCGACACCGCCCGGGCACTTGCCTCGGAGGACACCGGGCTGGCGGCGCATGTGCGGCTGGTGGGGTGAGGCAGGTTGTTCACCGTCGAATGTTTCAAGTCCGCGCACGGACTAGATAGCGTCAACGACCTCAATCGAGCCGCCTACAAACGTGTCGATTGTGTCGATGTCGTTGTAGATGCACCACGACTGATCGGCTGGCAATACGAGACTGACGGGACCATATTCGGCGTCGAGTTCGTTCAAGTCACGTAGAACAATCGAGCATTTGGCATAGGTGCGCCCTCTGTATCGGAACGGTTCGCAGCCAGACGGTTCCTCGTCGTTCGCCCACCCTTCCCATATGCAGGCAGACACTCGAGTTTCGACGTATTCAGCAAGCGCGTTCGCGATGAGAAGGGTGAAGACTTCGCTGCAGGTGTGACCCGTCAATATCGGATGCACTGCACGAAGGCCCACCTGAAAACAGGGCAATTCGGCAGAACCGATGGAGCCGAGCTTGTCGAGAACGGTCGGCCTCGCCAAGCGAGCGGACGTGCGCCCGGTCAGGTGAAACCTCTCGATCAGAACCAGGCGTCGGCGAGGAGCTTGAGCGAACGCTCCGCCACTGCAGGGTCGTAGGCGTAGGTGACGGTGATGAGCTCATCGGCACCGGTGCGCTCGACGAATTCCGACATCTGACGGGTGGCCGTCTCTGGTGAGCCGACGGCGCTGATCGCCAGCATCGGGCTCTCACCGCCTCGGGGCAGCTCACTGGGATCGACCGGCGGCTGGAGGTGGCGTCGACGGCCAAGAGCGATGTCGGTGAACATCTGCTTCACCGTGGTGAACTCGCGCTCTGCCTCCTCGTCCGTCTCGGCGACCAGCACATTGATGCCGGCCATGACATAGGGTTCGTCGATCTGTGCGGTTGGGGCCTCGGTGGTGAAGGAATCCCGATAGACACGGATAGCCTCATCGATCTGATTCGGCGCGAAATGCGAAGCCAGGGAGAACGGCAGACCCAGCTGACCGGCGATCGACGCGCCATTCATCGTCGAGCCGAGCACCCAGATGGGCACCTCCGTGCCGACGGAGACAGCGGACTCGATCGGTGCTGTGTGCGCCTTGCCTTCGGCGCCGAACCAGCCCTGCATGTCATAGATGTTCTGTGCGAAGTCCTGCGGTTCGGCCGAGGAGCGGCTCAGTGCCTGTGCCGTCATCCCGTCGGTGCCGGGCGCGCGGCCAAGCCCCAGATCGATGCGATCGCCGTGGATGTTGGCCAGTGTTCCGTACTGCTCGGCGACCATGAGCGGAGCATGGTTGGGCAGCATCACTCCTCCTGAACCCACACGGATCTTCTCGGTCACCGAGGCTGCCTGAGAGATGAGCAAGGCCGTCGCACTGGCGGCCAGTCCCATGGTGTTGTGGTGCTCGGCGAACCAGAGACGGGAGTAGCCGAGTTCATCGGCCAGGCGTGCGGCACGCATCGAGGTGTCGATGGCCTCGCGGGCGGAGGATCCGTCACGGATCGGGACGAGGTCGAGGATATTCAGTGGAACGGACAAAGCGATGCGGTCCTTCGGTCGAGCGTCGAGAAAGTTCAAAGATCAGCTTCCTGGGACAACAGCCGCTCGACATGGTTCTATTCCATCTCACACGCGAGGCCACAATAGACAAGTAGATTGATCAATTTATTTGTACAATAGAGCAATGCCCGATCCGAACCTTGCCGCCGAGTTCCGCAGTGCACTCCGTCCACTCATCCGCCGCTTCTACTCGGAACGGACGACCTCGCGCGGGAAGTCCGGCATCCTCACTCACCTGAATGAGCGGGGACCTGCCACCGCATCCGAACTCTCAGCGACAGAGAGGATCACACCGCAGGCAGTCGCCGTGGCTCTGCGCGAATTGGAAGATCTGTCGTATGTCGCACGCTCACGCGACGAGGTCGACCGACGCAAGGTCCGCGTCCAGATCACCGAGACGGGGCGCATCGCACTCGAACGCGAACATGCGGCCGGCACCCGGTGGCTCGCCGATGCTCTTGTCGAACATCTCGATGACTCCGAACGCGCGACGCTGTCAGCTGCCGTGCCCGTGCTGCGCAAACTCATGCGGGAGGCTGCGGATGAGTGAGCCCGAACCAGGCGGACGGCTGCTCCCCGCACTCATCTATGCGGCATTGTCGACGGCGATCGTCAGCTCGCTGGGCATGCTGCTCGTCCCGACGATCTCCTCCGAATTCCACGTCGCGATCAGCGCCGCCCAGTGGATGCTCACGATCAATCTACTCGTCGGCGCAATCGTCACCCCGGTGATGGGCCGCCTCAGCGATGGTCCACACAAGAAGAGACTCCTCCTCGGCGCTCTCACAATCATCCTCGTGGGTTCGGTGATCGCCGCTTTAGCGACCAACTTCGCCGTCTTCCTGATCGGGCGTGCGCTGCAAGGACTCAGCTACGGCATCGTGCCCATGACGATCGCACTGGCACGGCGCTATCTGCCTGCGGAGAAGAGCACGCGCGGCATCGCCAGCCTGTCGGTGACCGTGTCGACGGGAATGGGCATCGGGTACCCCCTGACGGGACTCATCGCGGGATCCCTCGACTATCAGTTCGCGTTCTGGTTCGCTGCGCTCTTCGTTGCCACAGCCATGGTCGTGGTGATCGTCGCTGTCCCATCGGGACCGGACACACAGGCGCCGCGAGTCCGCTTCGACGTACCAGGTGCGACAGTGCTCGCCTTCGGGCTCGCGGCGCTGCTGCTCGGGGTAAGCGAAGGAGAGATCTGGGGCTGGGCCACCCTGCCGACCCTGAGCTGCTTCGCGGTCGCGATCATCCTGTTCACGATCTGGGTCCTGCTCGAACTGAGGGTGAAGTATCCGCTGATCAATCTTCGGGTCCTCCGCAGCCCGGATGCTCTCGTCGCAAACCTCACGGCCATCACACTCGGCACGGTGATGTACATGGTGCTGTCGATCGGCAGCATCATCGCACAGGCGCCGAGCGAGACCGGATACGGTGTCGCCCTACCTGTGTTCTGGGCCGGGTTCGTGATGCTGCCGTTCTCGGTCGGAAGCTTCCTCGCCAACCGCCTCGTGCGACATCTAACGAAGCGGATTCGAATGACCACCCTACTGCTGCTGGGCGCGACACTGGTCACCACGTCATCACTTCTGCTGCTCTTCGCCCATACCCAACTCTGGGAGATCCTTGTCGGGATGTTCGTCGTCGGCATGGGTGTCGGCACCACCTATGCAGCGATGCCGGCGCTCATCGCCCGCACCGTCGCGACAGAGGAATTGGGCAGTGCGGTCAGCTTCAATCAGGTGCTGCGTACCGTCGGCGGTTCCTTCGGCAGTGCGATCTCCGGCGCGGTGCTTGCTGCGCACTTGGGTGCTGATGGCCATCCGAGCGCGAACGGCATCTTCCTGGCCCTCGCGATTTCAGCGATCGGTTGTGTCGCGGTGCTGATCGGCTTGCTCGCCGACCGGGTGCGCGGGGCGGGCGCTCAACGCTGAGGCAAGAGTCGCCCTCACCGCTGGAGCACCTGTGTCCAGGCGAAACCCGCATCGTTGGCAGGCAAAGAATGGTCCCGGAAGCGTTCACTTCCGGGACCATGCTCAGCTCGGAATACTCTGCCCTGGCCGGTCGCCTCTCGGTCGATCAACGCTCAGTCGGTTTTTCACGTCGCCGAGGACGACATTTTCCGACGCCGCGTTGCTTGAGAGGGGTTCTTCTGCGAAAGCCTGCAGCTCACTCGTCCTTCGGGCCGTCTCCCGAGTCATCACTCTTGGTGGTGCCGGGCAGGCCCTGTGCCTTGCGGCGCATGAGGAGGATGACGATGATGATGATGGCCAGACCGCCGACACCCAGCAACACGATCATCGGTGTCGACATGCCGGAATCGCTTCCGGTCGATTCGCCGATCTCGCCGCGCTCTTCGGTGTCCTTGCCCGGCTCGTCGACGACGCCGCCGCCGAGTCCGGCCTGTGAAGATTCTTCGACCGCACCGCCGGCGCCCTCGGCGTCAGAGATGGTGAAGTCGAAGTCACCAGAGATCGGGTGACCGTCCTGCGACACCACGCGCCAGGTGACTTTGTAGTCGCCGGGCTTGAGGTTGTCGGGCAGTGCGACGGTGAGCTTCTTGCCGTCGACAGCGAGCTCACCAGCAGAGACGTTCTTGCCGTCGATGACGACCTTGACCTCGGAGCCGACCTCCTGGACTTCACCGGAGAAGGTCATCTCAATCCATTCCGGCTGCTGGTCGACCGTCGATCCATCTTCGGGATTCGAAGACACGAGCTGGTCGTGAGCACTGGCCGGGGCAAAAGCAAAGACACTCAAGGCAGCCACCAGCAGGGCAGCGAAGCCGAGCTTGAGGGCGGACCACGTGGTTCGAGTCATGTCAGTTTTCTCCTTCAACAATTACCTTCAGTATCACCGAGTCTGCTCGGCCAAAGAGTGTAGATAGTCTGTGATTCCCGGCACGGACACTTCAATTGTCTCAAGAGTTTCTTCGAATTTCTTCAATTCCCCTGCCCACGGGTCCTCAACGTCCGGCGCCGGGGCATCAACGGCCTCCTCCTGAGACACTCGCGGATCGAATTCGCGCAGCATATGCAGCCGCGGGCGCGCCTCGGCGGGGAGGTCTCCGATGAGGTTCTGCAGGGCACGGTAATGTCTGCGGGTCATCGCGATGGCCACGTCACGTTCGGCCAACCAGTCGGGCGTGATCTGCCGGGCGACATGATCCTCGGTACGATACCCGGCCGTGCGCAGCACCCGCGCCTGCGTAGGGTCGATGGGGTTGCCGGCTTCCTCATCACTGATGCCGGCGGAATCAACAACCGCCTCGGCGTCGTTGAGTTCCAGATGATGTTGGAGCACACGTTCGGCCGTGACCGAACGACAGATATTGCCCGTACACACGAACACCACGGATGCCATCTTCATACGATTCTCCTGATCGATCCGATACCCGCAACGGCTGCGAGACACCGGCGCATCCGCACCGGTAACTTCTGACCGTTCTGCCTACTGATCACGATACTGTTGCACCATGACTTCTGAAACATCGACCGCTTCGGCGCGCCCTCAGGACGATCTGTTCCGCCACATCAACGGCGAGTGGATCGACTCGTTCACCATCCCCGACGACCGTGCCGGCGACGGCGCCATGCGCGAACTCTTCGACACAGCTGAGACCAAGGTCCGCGACATCATAACCGCCGTCTCCGACGCCCCGCAGGAGCCGGGCAGCGAAGGCCAGAAGGTCGCCGACGTGTACTCCTCGTTCATGGACCTCGACCAGATCAACTCGCTGGGCGTGACCCCTCTCGGCTCCTCCTTCGCCGCCATCGACGCCGCTGAGGACAAGTCCGAACTGGCAAATCTGCTGGGTCGCCTCGAAGTGGAAGGCATCGGCGGGGTCCTCGACGGCGGCGTCACCGCCGATGCGAAGGACTCCGACATCTACGCCCTCTACCTCCACCAGGGAGGCATCTCCCTGCCCGACGAGGACTACTACTTCAACGACGACCACGCCGAGGTGCGTGTGAAGTTCGTCGATTATGTGAAGAAGATGTCCGCCCTCGGTGGGATCGGTGCCAAGAGCAACGTCTCCGACGCCGAGGTGGCCGCCAAGGTGATGGCGTTCGAAACCTCCCTGGCCCGCCACCACTGGGACCGGGTCGCCTGCCGTGACGCAGAGAAGACCTACAACAAGGTCAGCCTCGACGAACTGCGCGAACTGGGCCCCGGCTTCGACTTCGACTCCTGGTTCGCGGCACTGGCCGCCGACGTCGATGAGGAACTGAGCTACGTGGTCATCGGCCAGCCCTCCTTCGTCACCGGCATGGCCGAGGTGTGGGACCAGACCGACATCGAGACGATCAAGACCTGGTTGCGCTTCTCCGTCCTCTCCGCCAACGCCGCACTGTTGACCGATGAGATCGTCGAGGAGAACTTCGACTTCAACGCCCGCACCCTCTCGGGCACCCCGGCTCTGCGGGAACGCTGGAAGCGCGGTGTCGGACTGGTGCAGGGCCTCCTCGGCGAGGCTGTGGGCAAACTCTACGTCGCGGCCGAGTTCCCGCCGGAGGCCAAAGCGGCGATCGACCACCTCGTGGCGATGCTCATCAGGGCCTACGACAAATCGATCAACGAGCTCGACTGGATGAGCGAAGAGACGAAGAAGAAGGCCCTGGTCAAGCTCTCGAAGTTCACACCGAAGGTCGGTTACCCCGAGGTGTGGCGCGAGTATCCGGCCGCGATCGACTCCTCTGACCTGGTGGGCAACGTCCGCCGCTGCGCCCGCGCCGAGCATGCGCGCCAGATCAAGCGCATCGGCAAGGAGATCGACCGCACCGAATGGCTGATGACGCCGCAGACCGTCAACGCCTACTACCACCCGGTGATGAACGAGATCGTCTTCCCAGCCGCGATCCTGCAGCCCCCGTTCTTCGATGCCGCCGGTGATGTGGCAGCGAACTTCGGTGCCATCGGCGCGGTCATCGGCCACGAGATCGGCCACGGATTCGATGACCAGGGTTCACGCTACGACGGCGACGGCAACCTCGTCGACTGGTGGACGGCCGAGGATCGGGAGCGCTTCGAGGAACGCACCAACGCCCTCATCGCCCAGTACGAGGCACTTGTTCCCGCCGGTCTGGACGAAGCGCAGCACGTCAACGGCGCGCTGACCGTGGGTGAGAACATCGGAGACCTGGGCGGACTGTCCATCGGCTGGAAAGCCCTCGAGTTGGAATTGGGACGGATGCCGTCAGCTGATGAGGCCGCGACGTTCTTCGAAGCCTGGGCCAAGGCCTGGCGGGCGAAGATGCGCACCGAGGAGCGCGTGCGTCGGCTGAGCATCGACCCGCACGCTCCGGAGGAGTTCCGCTGCAACCAGGTAGTGAAGAATATGACCGCCTTCCACGACACCTACGGCGTGGCTGAAACCGACGGCATGTACCTAGCTCCTGAAGAGCGCGTCACCATCTGGTAGGCGCTGTTTAGGCAGGCTTCCTCCCGGCAACCCGAAGGGCGCTGGGCAACCTCAGGGGACCAGTCCATCTGCAGGTTGCTCAGCGCCCTTCGGGTTGCTGAGATTGAAAGTCCTGGTCCCACACTCGCGTGATGTGCGCTATGCGCTATGCGCTGGGGGTTATGCGCTGTGGGATTGTGCTGCGCGCTCAGCGGTGCTGGCGGATGAGGCAGACCATGCGATAGTCGAACTCTTCCCAGCTCTTGATCGGGGCATCTGCGTACATCGCGGCCTCAAACTCGTCGAGCTCATGGAAGTCCGATTCCAGCGGGATGTCGTAGGGCATCTCGACGTAGAGAAGTCCGCTGACATCGGTATGCACGACGTCGAATCCGACATTCTTCGGCGCCAACTCGTTGTTCATCACGATGAGCAGTTTGCCTTCGGTGCCCGCGTACTCTTCCTCGATGTTGTCGACGTATCCCTGGGATTCGTGCAGTTCACGCTGTGCTCGGATGACGAATTCGGCGTAGGCGCCGATGCCGATGACGGGGATCCGAGAGGTCAGGGCTTCGGTCGCGACCTTGACCATCCGTGACCTCGCCTTGCGCGTCAGTGGGGTGACGTCGCCTCCGGACATGGCGACACCGTCGAAGCCGACCAGCGATTGTGCGATGTCATCGTGGTTCGGGTTGTGCATTGTGATATCGAGTCCGAAGCGGGCGTACCACGGCCGGGTCACCTTCGCGCTTTCTTCGTCCCACCACACGTAGAAGAGGAACGGCACATTGATGCCGGCTTCCGAGAAGTAGAACGGCGGGGTGCGCTCTCCCGCAGTGACCTCGAAGGGAACGACATTGCCCTCAATCGGTGCGGGGCAGGTGGCGAAGGCGGTGAACGCGAACGGGTAGTTCACGGCTCGGTTGAAGTCGACGACGAGTGAACCGTCATGATTCGGGACGCCCAAGTCGAGAGTCCTCCACGCCGGGGTGGTCACGCCATTCGTGGAGTCGTGGAAGTCCAGCTGCAGCCCGCTGGCGGGGTTGCCAGTGGCCAGAAGCTTCACCTCGCCGGCTTCGCTCGTGAAGGAAACTACTCCGACGGCCGGGGTCTCAACGTTGAGGCCATCCTGCGCTGTGTTGATCTTGTGCACTTCAGGCGTCTCAAAGGGAGTGAACTTCGCTAAGAACACGAAGCTGGGGTCCGGATCGAAGACTGGAACTTCGAAGAATTTGCCCAGCAGCGGCGACTTGGAATCCCGGACGCGGATTCCGATGCGACCTGCCCGGTCGATGAGTTCGTAGAGCACATTGCCGACAGTGAACCACTGAAGGGATCCTCCGGTGGGCAGCTTCGCGCTGAATCCATTCTCCTCGACCCGCACTTCAGGCCCTGAGATCTCTGGGATCTTCGGCAGAATCGTGGTGTCGCTCGGTACCGATGCCGAGCTGGAAGGGGACGCATCGTTGGTGCTCAGGCCTGCCTCGGCGGACTTACTCATGAGGTCGAAGGTCGCGGCAGCAGGACCGGCCTTGGTCCCAGGCTCCAGTGCCACGCTGACCCAGCCATCGTCGACGGTGAAGGTGCCGGGTGCGTCCGGCCAGGTCGTGGTCTCGTCGAGCCAATGCAGGCCGGACACGCTCAGCCAGCCGAAGGGAGTCGCCAGTGCCGAGTTCCTAGAATCCCGCCATGTGTTCCATTCGGTCACGAACTGGTTCACGTCGCACACTCCTTGCATTGCATTGCGTTGCTCCTCGGGCCTGGTACTCGGGCGATGGGCGATGAAGCCCGAGCGGCCGATGGCTCCTGTGGCACTGGATTCTTACCCTCCGTCGTCTCGACGCGGACTAGAAGACCAATGCCCTTGTAGCCAAAGCTACCGCAAACGATAGGCTGTGGAAATGAGCACATCGCCCGTGACACCACGTACGAAAACCCAGGTCGCAGCCGATCTGACGGACTTCATCAGTTCTTCTCCCAGCTCCTATCATGCCACCGCGACGGCGGCCGCACGATTGGAGTCCACTGGTTTCCGCCGACTCAAAGAGCGCGAGATTTGGGAACTCGAGCCCGGCCAGGGCTATTACGTCATCCGCGACGGCGCAATCATTGCATGGCGAACTCCAGCGAGCAAAGCTGATGTTTCCGGTGCTGATTCGGGTGGGTCGTCGGCTACGATTCCAGGTTTTCGCGTCTTCGGTTCTCACACGGATTCCCCAGCCTTCAAGCTCAAACCGGGCGAGGAATTCACTGCCGAAGGAACTCGTCAGATCGGCGTCGAAATCTACGGCGGACCACTGCTCAACTCGTGGCTCGATCGGGAACTGGCGCTGGCCGGGCAGCTCAGCCTCGCCGACGGTTCCGTCGTCCTCGCACAGACTCCGCCCATCGCGCGGATCCCGCAGCTGGCCATCCACCTCGATCGCCAGGTCAATGATGGTCTGACGCTGGACAAACAACGTCACACCACTCCGGTCATCGGTCTCGCGGATCTGGCTGAAGCCGATGTCATCGAGATCCTCGCCGCCTCCGCCGAGGTGGATCCTGAGCAGGTCGTGGGACACGACGTCTACACGATCCCGGTTCAGTCCCCCGGGCTCTTCGGTGCCCGGGAAGAGTTCTTTGCCGCACCGAGGTTGGATAACCTGTTGTCTGTCCACGCCGGTATCAGCGCCTTAGTGGAAGTCGATGCGGCGGCGCTGGATTCCGTCGCGCTCTTCGCCGGATTCGACCACGAGGAGATCGGGTCGAACTCACGCTCCGGTGCATGTGGGCCTTTCCTCGCCGACGTCACCGAACGCATCATCGCTTCCTTGTTCCCGGAGTCAACGCGCAGTGACTATTTGGCGTCGCTGGCTTCGTCGATCTGCGTGTCCTCCGACGCAGGTCATGCCGCCCACCCGAACTACCCGGAGCGTCATGATCCCCATGTTCGCCCCCACCTCGGCGGCGGTCCGCTGCTGAAACTCAATGCTCAGCAGCGCTATGCCACTGACGCTGTGGGCACGGCCGCCTGGTCGCAGGCATGCGCGGCGGCCGGTGTGGAGTACCAGAACTTCGTGTCGAACAACGCGATGCCCTGCGGGTCGACGATCGGCCCCCTGACCGCGGCCCGCCTGGGTATGACCACCGTCGATGTGGGCCCGGCACTGTATTCGATGCACTCGGCTCGCGAAATGGTCGCCATCGATGATGTGGTGGCGCTGGGAGCGGCGGCGAAGGCGTTCCTGCAGGGGTGAGCGCTGGAACTGTTCCAACGGTTTGGCCCTACTCGGCTTGGTCCATCGTGTTGGCACCAGCACTCGTCATGTAGCCAAGTTGCGGAACAGTACACGGGTTGCAACTTGTGTACTGTTCCGCAATCTGACGCAGCCGCCGGAAGCCACCGACGCCCAGCTGCTGGCTGCGTCCAGCCTGCTTCCTTCTAGGCGGTCAGTTCGACGCCGTTCCGCTACCGACACAGCGCCGCGCGGCTGCAGGATCAGCGCCGCCCGGCTACAGGACGCTGGCGAACAGCAGTTGAAGCGTGCCCCTCGGGGCCCATGTGGCCACCCTTTGAGATGAAACATGACTTGCTGGAAACGAGGGTAAATTGGAGCCATGAATTCTCCGACTCCGGTCTTCGACGCGCACCTGCACATCATCGATCCGAAACATCCTCTCGTCGAGAACAACGGCTACCTGCCGGACCCCTTCACGGTCGAGGACTATCTCATGCGCATCAGCGGCCTGGGTATTGCCGGCGGAGCAGTGGTCGCCGGGTCATTCCAAGGGTTCGACCAGTGCTACCTTGTCGATGCTCTGAGCATTCTTGGTCCCGACTTCGTCGGCGTGACCCAGCTTCCCACCGACACATGCGACGAACGCATCCTCGAACTCGACCGCGACGGTATAAAAGCTCTGCGCTTCAACGTCGCCCGAGGAGGCTCTGCAGTCTTGGACGACATGGAGTATATGGCTCGTCGGGTCCATGACCTCGTCGGGTGGCACTCGGAGCTTTACATCGATGCCCGCAGCATCGACGAGGATCTGGGTGAGCGCATCGCCGGACTGCCCGCGGTGAGCATCGATCATTTCGGCATGCACCGCGACGGACTGCCGGCCCTTCTGCGCCTGGTCGAACGAGGCGTCAAGGTGAAGGCGACAGGTTTCGGCCGTGTCGAACTCGATCCTGCCGCCACGATGCGAGCCATCGTCGACGTCGACCCCTCGGCGCTCATGGTAGGTACGGACCTGCCGTCGACCAGAGCTCCTCGAGCGTTCGAGAACTCAGATTTCGACATCATTCGTGACGCTCTGTCACCGAAGGAACTCACCGCCGCGTGCTGGGACAACGCCGCGGAATTCTATCTGGGACGCACGCGCGACTGATCCTAAAGCCTTGGCCTCTGTGGACCTCGATCAAGTAGCATTCCACGGATGAACTCCCAACGATCGAATCTCGCCTCCACCCTGCACAGCCTCGATGGTCGCAGCTACGGAAACTACAAGCAGATCCGTGGCAGCTACGAGTTCGGGCCGGTCACCGTGTTCATCGACCGGGTCCAGGTCGACCCTTTCGCCTCCCCGTCGAAGGTCCGGGTCAGGATCGACCGCGCCGAGGCGGGGTTCCCCACTGACATCACCAGCGAACGCGCAGATCGTATCGCGGCCGCCGACTTCCTCTTCCGCGTCGGCGATTCGTTCCTGCACCACAACGGTCGGCGCTCGATCATCCTCGGACGCCCGGGACAAGAGGTGCTTGAGCGCACCAATGTCGTCATCGATGACGAAGGCTTCGAGGCACGTCTGCTCGTCAATCTTCCGGCTCGCGGCAGACGTATCTTGGGCCACCAGGCCGCGGACATCCTCACTCGCGATCTCCCTGAACTCGCTGAGGCCATGTTCGTCCATGCCAATCTGCCCCAGGTCGATAAGGCAAACAGCGGTCGGCCCGGGCAGGTCAACGGCAGCCAGGCCGGTGAAAATCTGCGCGAACATGTCCAGCTCCACAGGGATCAGCTGGAACTGCAGAACCACCTCGGCGAGGCAGGTCTTCTCGCGTTCGTCGGCAACGGTGCGATCCTGCCGAGGCGATCCGGGGATTCGGATCTGCCGATGGAGTCGAACGCTGTGGCCTTCGCCAGCCCGAGTTCACTCGAGCACACCGTCACACTCTCGAGCGGACGCAGTCTCACAGGCATGGCGATCCCTCGTGGTGTCACAGTCATCGTCGGCGGCGGCTATCACGGCAAGTCGACGATTCTGCGCGCTCTCGAGCGCGGCGTCTACCCGCATATTGCAGGCGACGGCCGGGAATGGGTCATCACGGAACCCAGTGCCACCTCCATCCGGGCCGAGGACGGTCGCGCCGTGACCGGCGACGACATCTCGCCCTTCATCAACAATCTGCCATCCGGCACTGACACGAGAGCCTTCACCACGACGAACGCGAGCGGGTCCACCTCACAGGCAGCCAACCTCGTCGAAGCTGTGGAAGTCGGTGCACGTTCGCTGCTCATCGACGAGGACACCTCGGCGACGAACTTCATGATCCGCGACGACCGAATGCGCGCACTCATCCCCGCCGACCGCGAACCCATCACCCCTTTCGTCGACCGCATCCGTCCACTGTTCACCCACCGAGGCGTCTCCACCGTGCTGGTCGCCGGTGGATCGAGCGCATTCTTCGAGGTCGCCGACCATGTCATCGCCCTCGACGCCTACGTGCCCCAGGAAGTCACCGAGAAGGCGCACGAACTCGTGGGTATGAAATCAGCCGATGACACAGGAGAAGTGTTCACCACTCCGCAGCCTCGAGTCCCCACGGCGAAGGCACTGCGTCCCAGCTCGAAGACGAAGTCGGCGAAGGCGAAAGGGCTCGGTCAGGTTCAGTTCGGCAAGGCCTTCATCGATCTGACCGCGGTGTCCCAGCTCGTCGACCCGCAGCAGACGACGGGCATCGCCGAGGCGCTTGAGTATATGGCCGAGATCTTCGACGACCGGACCTCACTGACTGAGGCTCTGGCCGAGGTCGAGGACATGCTCGATGCGCAGGGAGTCGACGGTCTGACCGGCAATCGCGATCATCCGGGGCATGTCGCCCGCCCCCGTGCACAGGAGATCGCGGCAGCGCTCAACCGTTTCCGGGGGCTGCGACTCATCGACTGAGCCGACTCTCCGGAGTCGACTCGCCTTCAGAACCGGGGCACCTGTTCAGTGCTCCTCGACCTCTTTCGAGTCGGTCAGGGTGCGAATACCGAAGATCGACATCACCAGCACGATGCCGGCAAGGACCGTGAACGAAATCTGCTGTGAGTGCACAAAGCCCGCAACCATTGCCGAATCCCAGGCACCCTGCGGCAGTGTGCTGCCGAGAACCGTGGCCATGATCGTGCCGACGATCGCGACGCCCACGGCGTTGCCGAGCTCCTGAGCTGTGTCATTGAGCGCCGATCCGATCGACGTGTGCGTCTCAGGAAGTGCACCGAGGAGAGCGACGGCACCGGTCGTCATGATCGTCCGCATCCCCATGGTCATGATGAGCATCCCGATCGCGCACCAGATGAATCCGTGCGTGAGAGCGAAGATCCAGACGACGAGGCTGATGAGGACGAGTGCGATACCGCCGATCGAGGTCTTGCGGTGACCGAAGCGCGCCATGGCGCGATCAACGAACGGGCCGGCGAGCAGCATGCCTGCCACGAATGGCAGGTTCGCCAACCCCGCCTGGAACGCCGACCATCCCCAGGCGAACTGGTAGAGCTGAGTCGAGACGAACATGACGCCCACCATGGCGATCATTGTCGCGGTCTGGAGGATCGCTGAACCACTCACGGTCGGCAATGCGAGCAGCTTGAGATCGAGCATCGGGTCCTTGGCAGACTTCTCTCGCCAGATGAAGCCGATGAGGGACAGTACTCCGGCGGCGAAGATGATGATCGTCAGCGGTGCGCCCCAGCCGTTTTCAACCCCAGCGGTGAAGCCGTAGAGGAGAAAGCCCAGTGAGGCCACAGAAAGTATGCCGCCGGGGACGTCGGCATCACCTGCGCGCCGGTCAGCAGGGTCATCCTTGGCGATGCCGAACCGCACGCCGAGCCAGGCGATGAGCGCGACCGGTGCGTTGATCACTAGGAGTACTTGCCAGGGCCAGTTCGCGATCGCGAGTCCGGCAATTGTCGGACCGAGCGCGAAGCCGATCATTGAGACGACCACGATGAGGCCGATAGCCCTCGTCCGCAGATCGTCGCGGTCGAAGAGTCGAAATACCAGTGACATGGTCAATGGGGCGATGAATGCGGCGAAGATTCCTGACACTGCCCGCACCGCGATGAGCTGAGCGGGCGTGGAGACGAGCAGCACCGACAGTCCGGCAAGGCCGAAGAGCGCGAGACCGAAGAGGAGGGTCCAGCGGCGACCAAGCTTGTCACCCATTGTCCCGCCGACCATGAGCAATCCGCCGAACGTCAGCGAATAGGCGCCGACGATCCACTGCAGGTCAGATGGAGAAGCATTGAGGTCTCGCCCGATCGTCGGCAGAGCGACATTGAGAATCGAGTTATCGACCATCTCTACGAGCATGGTCAGGCACAGGGCGAGAAGAGCGGGCCAGGCAGCGCGGAGACTCTGCGGTTTGGCTGCTCGAGTCTCGGCGATTGAGGAGGTAACAGAGGAGGAGGACATATGCGTCCTTTCGCGTGTGGGTGATAGTCGGCTGGATAGCCGGTGCGAAAATAACATCAGGATCGAACGACGATCGATGATGGAACGCCGTTCGATGCATCGAACTATGTTCGAGAATAGAACGGTGTTTGGTTGAATGCAAATGGGTGGGTAGATTCAGAGACATGGATTCAGGTGCATCACGACGTTCGGTCCGAGATCTCGACACAGAAACAGAAAGTTCTGACAGCGGAGAAGATCAGAGCCCAGGCGGCACGGGCGGTCCAAGTGACACCACCCCACGTCGTCGCGGCGGACGGGGAAAGCCCCGTTCCCGCGCCTCTCTCTCGCTCGAGACAATCATCGACGCAGCGATTTCGACCCTCGACACAGTTGGAGCGGAGAAGGTCACACTGAGGGGGCTGGCAGCCGAGCTGCAGAGCGGGGTGGCGAGCCTGTACTGGTATGCCTCGGGCAAAGATGAGCTCATGGCGATAGTCGCCGACGAGCTGCTGGGGCGCGCTCTCGAGGAGGCCTCGGCCCTCGAGGAATCAGGGATGACCCGTCCGTCTACCTTTGCCGACTTCCCAGATCCGGAACCAGACACACGCACCAGCGACTCAACTGGTGAGGGGCTTGTGCAGATCCGGCGCCTGGTGCTGTGTCTCTTCATCCAGATGATTGAGCACCGCTGGCTGGCAGGGCAACTCATCAAGGCCGGACCCGATGAGCAGAACTCGCTGACATATTGGGAGCGGATCGGTCAGGCGCTGCAGAAGATGGAACTCAACGTCACCACACAGTTCCATGCCTCTCTGGCGGTCGTGAATTACGCATCCGGAATGGGGGCAGAAGTCTCACAGGGAGCCATCAACCGGGAGGCAGCGGTCGACGCCGAAGCAGAGTTCGCCGAGCAGGTTGACCACTGGTCGAGCTTCAGCCCTGAGCAGTTTCCGTTCGTCCATTCAGTGCTCGAAGAGTTCCAGAACTTCGACGACAAGTCGGAATTCGTTGCGGGCCTCGATCTTCTGCTGTCAGGGATCGAGCGCCAGACCTGGGGCTGAGCACATCGACGACGCAGATGGACCGCTGCCTGTAGCGATCGCCCGTAATGCTGACTCGCCTAACCGTCGAGGAGTGCGACGAGGTTCTCAACCGTCGTCACGGGCAGTGAGCACTGTGTTCCCTGGCAGACGATGGCGGCACCGTCGGGCACCTCGACCTCTGCACCGTTATCACCAGGGACGCCGGTTGAACCGGTGACCAATGTGACCCCAGGATGCCTGGCCGCGATGCTGTTCAGCGCGGCATCTCGGGTGGCGACACGGACTGGTTTGAGAGCTCGTTCGGACTGCCACAGCGCGTGACCGCAGCCGCGTGGGGCGCGTCCGGCGAGCGCCCTATAGACGCCGAGCAGCCGGTCGCGCAGGTCGAGTAGTCCTCCGGTGCTCAGGCCGTCGGTCTCAGCTCCGCCGTCCACGCCGATCTCTGCGAGCAGAAGTGCCACTTCTGCCGCGGCGGACCTGCCTGAGGGCACAGTATTGTCCACCGGATCGGAGGCTCTGACGTCGAGGATCTCGTCGCCCATGGAGTCGAAGACTTCGAGCGTCTCGCCCTCGGCGGTGAAGTCTGTGAACATCCTCGCGCTCCATGACTTCAGGTCACTCACCTGCACCGACGCTCCTGGGAGTTGGCGGACCATGATACCTGCAGTGACGAACTGCGCCCAGTCGGCGAGGCCTGCCTGGCCGGGTCCCGGGGTGCCACCGGTGAAGCTGCGGCGGACCTCGAAACCCGCATCGGCGCCGAAGCGTGCGACCATCGCTTCCCACAAGTGGACAGCTTCACTCCCCCAGCCCGCCGCCGGTTCGATGGCGGCGGAACCACCAACACCAGCACCGCCATCTGCACCAATGCCGCTTCCGTCGGACGCACCGGCGTACAAGGCGACCTCGGCCAATGCAGTGATTGCCAGCGAGTTCCATTCGGTGATCGTCTTCTCATCCCGCGCGGGCTGAGGGCGTGTGCCCAATAGGTGCCTCAGACTCTCCTGCTGTGCGACCGTCGCCGAGGTGGTCCACGGTGCAGGGTGGTTCTCGTCGAAGGGCACCTCGTCCATGCCCAACCAGTCGATGATGCGGATGGCGGCGACGACGGAACCGGAGAGTTCCGCGGCGGCCGGCGAATCGACGAGCTGCAGCAGTCCCTCCTCCCCCACCTCGGCGAACTCTTCGGGTGTCACGACGTAGGCGGCACCTTCTTCCAGCACATCGTCAGCATTGAGGGAGTCCGCGTCGAGTGCGGCGATGAATCGGTCACCATCGGACATGTCCGTGGTGAGGAAATTCGCGGTGTCGGTGACCTCGCGTTCGGCGAGCGCCAACCACTTCGAATCCGGGTTGAGTGCACGTTCGACCTTCGCCCATTGCACGGCGGCGCGAAGGTAGAGCGCATTGTCATAGAGCATCTTCTCGAAGTGCGGCACGAACCATTGGCGGTCGACGCTGTAACGGGCGATACCGCCGCGCACCTGGTCACGCATGCCGCCGCTGGCAATCCGGGCGAAGGTGCTGCGCACCGCGATGAGACAGTCGAGGACGAGCTCGCCTTCGAGGTGTCCGTCGGCTCCCAGCCTGTCGACCACGTCAAGGGCCAGTGCCCCTTCCCTCGCCGAGGTTGTTCCACCCAATCGTACGAATGTGGCCAGGAGCTGCATCAAGTTCATCAGCGGTGGGAACTTCGGGGCCTTGCCGAACCCGCCCCACGCGGGGTCATAGGAGTCGAGCAGGGACTCGGCAGCAGAGTCGAGTTCCTCGGCGCTGAGCAGCTCGGACGCGGCCTCGGCAGGCAGGGCATCCGAGACGGCACTGGCCATATCAGCCAGACCCCGATCCATGCGCGCCGTCATCTCGGTCACCTCATCGCGGCGCTCCGTCCACGACTGGGACACGGCGGCGAGCACCTGCGTGAACGCAGGCAGATTTCCCCGCGGGGCCGGTGGGAAGTACGTCCCGGCATAGAAGGGGCTGCCTTCCGGGGTCGCGAAGATCGTCATCGGCCACCCGCCTTGACCACGCATCGCCTGGAGGGCGTTCATGTAATAGGAGTCGATGTCCGGCAGCTCTTCGCGGTCGATCTTGATCGGCAGGAAGTTCTCATTGATGACGCGCGCGATGGCCTCGTCTTCGAAGGATTCATGAGCCATGACGTGGCACCAGTGGCAGGTGGAATAGCCGATCGAGATGAGCAGCGGCACGTCACGACGGGCCGCCTCGGCGAGGTTGCCCTTCGTCCACATTCGCCAGTCGACGGGATTGTCGGCGTGGGCGCGGAGGTACGGACTGGTGGACGACGCGAGTTCATTGGCCATGCCCCCAGCGTCTCATTCGAATGCCCCCGCTGAGAACCGGCTCGTCATTCCACCGGCGCGAATGCCCAACATGAGGGCAAGGAGCGATGAGGATTCGGGTGCCTTCAGCAGTCGTGCCTCCCCGTTGCTGCATGCCCATCCACTGAGCCATGTCCTCAGCAGAGCTGATCGTAACTATCAGCTGAGGTGCACTGACCAGGGCGCTCGATCTGCTCTCGGCCAGGGGGCCGACCCGCACAACAGCGGGAGGAAAATCCACCGGTCACCCACCAGAGGCCTTGCTCGCAATCCTCCGCTGCATCAGCAAGGTCGCTTCCTGAAAAGAACAGCCTTCCATGAGAGGATCCCACTATGGATGACTCGACCTCACTGGATGACTCGACCACGCTGAACGAGACGACTGCCAAAAACGCTTCGGCCCCGATGCGCTTCACCGTGATCGCACTCGCGTTCGTAGTTCACTTCGTCGCCTGGGTCGGCTACTGCTCACTCATGTTCGCAAAAGCCGAGTATTACTCCGCCCAGAGCCTGCCCGCCGGAATTGCCATGTCCGTCCTGGCCTGCCTGGCCGGCGCCGCTGCCATCGTCGTCGCACGCGAGCTCTCGCCCATTCCGCGCAGCATCGTCACCGTGCTCAGCATTGTCATCTTCGGAATCTCGGCCATCGCCGAGGTAGTGGGACACATCGAACGGCCGAGGCCGGAAATGTTGGCGCTGACCTTCACAGAAGTCGTGCTGCTCATCGGCGCATTCGTGTTCCCCTTCGTCATCGTAGGGGTCCTCGTCGCCGTGGTGGGCAAGACTGCAACGGATGGCAAGCCTCCAGTACCGACCAAGCTTCCGGCAGCGGGCCGGGCGACAACCGGTGCGGGGGTCGTTCTTCTTGTCTGCGTGGTGATCGTGTTCTGCTGCCACGTGCCGTTGTTCCAATTCCTCGGTCCGACTGCATTGCCCTCGTGGTACCGGCCGGCTTGGCCGATCGCCCTGAGCTCGGCAGTCGCCACGGTCGCCGCGGTGTTCCTCCTTGCACGCGCGCAGGGCCGCACTTCTTCACCAGGCTGGTCGCTGGCCATCAGAGTCTCCGGCTTCCTCACCCTGCTCTGCGCAATGTATCTGTGCAGTCTGGCGACCGGTGAGATTGTGGCCTTCCTACCGCTTGGCGACCTGAGCCGGCTGCTATGGCGGGGAGCCGTGTTGGGACTCTTCATCGGTGCAGTGGCTCTGTTCGTCTCTGCGGCAGCGGGGAAGCCTCGACGCTGACCTCAGAGGGCTTCGACGAACTCGACAAGCCGGTCGGGCCTGTTGGTGATGATGCCGTCAGCGCCGAGGTCAATAGCCTTCTCCATCTCCTCGACACTGTCGACGGTCCACACTAGGCTCGACATTCCCAGCTCGTGGACGTGGCCGAGGAAAGTCGAATCGGCCGCGATGTACTGAGGATTGACCTGGTCGACCCAGGTAGCGAAATCGTGCAGTTCGTCCGGGCAGAGCCTCCCCAGAACCCCGACGGGGACTTCAGGCGCCAGGGCATGGAACTCGCGGATGAAGGACCAATCGCCGGACTGGACGACGAGCATCCCCGCCGCCAATGCCCGGTCCAGATAATCGGGCACGGATGTCAGGGACTCAACAAGCACCTCGGCGATTCCGGGGTACTGGGCGGGATGCTTGACCTCGAGCAGCAGGCCGGTGCGGGTGGTGTGCACCAACTCCAGCACCTCGCCGAGGTGGGGCACGGTGACGCCGGCGAAGGAGGACCCCTTCCAGCTGCCGGCGTCGAGGGCTGCGATCTCGGCCGTCGTCATACCGCTTACGCTGAGGTCGGCACGCTCAGGGTGGAGCAAGCGGACGTTGGTGGTGCGCTCGAGAGTGTCGTCGTGGATGACGATGAGGTCGCCGTCCCTGTTCATATGCACATCGATTTCGATCATGTCCGCACCCTGCTCGATTCCGGCGGCGAAGGCGGGAATCGTGTTCTCGGGATACTTCGCCGAGGCTCCTCGGTGAGCGATGACCAGCGGTGGAACACGGACGTGGGAGGTAATTGCTGAGCAGGGGTTCAGGAGCGCGATGGGCATGTGGGGACTCCTCGACGATTGCTGCCGGTGACTGCGGGTCGGAGGCCGAATCGCGAAGACGGTCCACCGACGGTGCAGCCCATTGGCGATCAGATTAGTCATCACGAGCAAGTTCGCGATGTTATGAGAGTGGACTGGAGGTGAATCCTGGCCGTGCCGGGCTCACGAGCGCAGCCGTGGTTCGCTCTGCTCACCCACTGCTTCACTTTCCTTCAATGAGCCAATCGCCCCCACACCTGCGCACTACAGGAGCGGCTTGGTGGCAGACTGAAGACATACACAGCGGAAGTTCAGGCTTTCATCCGCCCGAACCTCTGATCGCATGATTGCCGAAGGAGGCTCAGTTCCATGGAGATGTTGCAGACCGCACTGGACGGCATCGATTCCGTATCGTCCTACGTTCTCGTTGCAGTGCTGATTCCCACTGGTTTGTATTTCACCATCCGCACCGGAGTAATCCAAGTGCGAATGCTGCCCGAAATGTTCCGCACGCTCGTCGAACCGGGAGGAAGAGATTCCGAGGGCAATAGGAACATCTCACCGTTCCGGGCCTTTTCCATCTCTGCCGCATCACGGGTGGGCACGGCCAATATTGCCGGCGTGGCCTTGGCCATCTCGCTGGGCGGCCCTGGTGCGATGTTCTGGATGTGGGTGACTGCCATCGTCGGCGGTGCCACCGCTTTCGCCGAGTCCGCACTCGGCCAGGTCTACAAGATGAAGGACGGCCCGAATTTCCGCGGCGGCCCGGCGTACTACATTCGGCACGGGATGAACATGAAATGGCTGGGTCTGATCTTCGCCGTGATCGTCGCCATCACCTACGGCATCGTGTTCAACACGGTGCAGTCGAACTCGATCGTTGACGCTGTCGGAACATCGTTCAACATTGAGGACTCGAACTTCGCATTCACAGCAATCGCCGGTGTGGTCATCGCCGTCGGTGCCTATGCGATCTTCGCCGGTGGAGCCAAGCGCATCTCGAACGTCTCCGCATACCTGGTGCCGATCATGGCCGGTCTCTACCTGATCGTCGGGATCATCGTCGTGGCGCTCAACCTCGGCGCCGTCCCCGACATGATCGCCACCATCTTCTCCGACGCATTCAGCATGAACTCGATCGCCGGTGGATCGCTTGGTTCCATCATGCTCATCGGCGTTCAGCGCGGCCTGTTCTCCAATGAGGCCGGAATCGGTTCCGTTCCGAATGCCGCGGCAACGGCCTCGGCGTCTCACCCAGCCAAGCAGGGATTCGTGCAGGCCCTGGGCGTGTACTTCGACACGATCCTCGTCTGCTCGATCACGGCGTTCATCATTCTGCTGTCCAACCCCAAGTACGGTGACTCCGGCGAGGGAATCCAGTTGACGCAGACGGCGCTGAGCGGGCAGCTCGGACAGTGGGCGATCCACTTCCTCACCTTCGCGATCTTCCTCTTCGCCTTCTCCTCCATCCTCGGCAACTACTACTATGGCGAAGCCAATATCGAGCACCTGACCACCAGCAGGGTCGCCCTGCGGGTGTATCAGCTGATCGTGATGGTGTCGGTCTTCATCGGAGCGATTGCCGCGCTGGACATCGTCTGGACCGCAGCAAACATCTTCATGGCGATCATGGCGCTGATCAACCTCTTCGCCCTGCTGATGCTTTCGCCGCTGGTGTTCAACCTGCTGAAGAACTACCAGGAGCAGCGCAAGCAGGGACTGGAGCCGGTCTTCCACCGCTCCGATCTGCCCACGTTCAAGCACATCAACACCACCGTCGACGCCTGGGACGGCACGGACGAGGTCACCACTGCGAAGTTCTGGCAGGACCGCGGCAAGAAGGTCCGCCCGGACGAGTGACACCGGCGTCCTGTTCACGCAGCGACAGCGCAATCGCATCGGGCGTTCCCCCTCACGGGAGCGCCCGATGCGCATTCACTGCAACCACTACAAGACGACTGGAAGGAAGTTTCCATGACTGTGGACCGCACAGAATTGGCCGAAGCCCTCGCCGAGGCGACCGGATGGTCGGTCATGGCCGATGCCCGCCGAGTGACGTTCACCAATGATGATCCACCGCAGGTGGTCATCTGGACTGTCACCGACGCTGAGATCGGCGAACTCCGTTACAGCCAAAACCGCATGGCCAAGTCGGCCGGAGCTCGACAGACTGCCGATCTAGGAGCATTGTGGCTGCCTGTCTACGAGGCGCTGGGTCCGTTCGAAGGATCCCGGGGATATATGCACGGGACAGAACTGATCATCCGCGAGTGATCTCGGTCAGGACTTGACCACCCTCACTCGCGGTTGGTCAGCGCTTGACTGACTTCGAGGTTGCCCCGGTTGCCCAACTGATCTGCCCGAAGGTGACCCGATAAGTCTTCTTGCTCTTCGTCTTAACCTTGTATGTGGCCTTGCCCTTCTTAGCGGTCACCGTCTTGATGGTTTTCCACTTGCTGCCGGACTTGACCTGGAATTTCACCTTCGGATTGTAGGTGACCTTCCCGTACTTCTCGGGGTTGTAGACCTTCGTCGTCGAGGTCAGAGTGACGGTCTTGCCGCTGCGCTTAGATGCGAGAGAGGCGTAGGTCTTGCCGCGAACGTAGAAGGAGCCCTTGGTGTAGTCGGTGCGCGCATACCAATGCGAGTTGTAGTTGGCATCATCATAGTCAGCGCTGATCTCAGAAGGCCCGATCCTGTACTTCCCTAGTCCCTCCAAACTCGGGCAGATCATTGCCCGATCTTTCGTTGAAGGCGAATGATAATTGCCAAAGTACGCGGAGGTGGTGCTTCCATGGCGGCCAGCAATATCTGCCTCCACGTCCCAACTGTCCACCTTCGACTTCTTGTACTTCATGTGAACATCAAAATATTTGCAGTTGCCGTTTGAGACAACCATGTTTTTCGCCGACAGCTTCGTCACGTCGAATGACATCGTCGCCGCCTCAGCGGACACAGCCGGACCGACAATGAGTGCCACAGCGGCAATAGCAGAGACAAGGGCACGCCTGATGAACTTCATGGAGACTCCAAAGAGTGGAATTGAACAGAGGAATGCCAGAGTCGGAGTCTTGGAATGTGTCAGTCGGCAGGCAGCGTCACGATACTTGAGGTGTCAATAAGCCGAACAGTATCACACCTGAATTCTGCCCGAGCGAAGAACCGTATCTACACAAAAACTGGTGGCCACGGAACCTCGGCGAAACCCGCAATAGCGGATCTTCCTTGGTTCCGTGACCACCAGTCATGGTGTCCGGAATCCCGCACCCAGCTTCAGCAGCAGATCAACGGATCAGCCACCTCGGCGATGGAGCTATTCAGCTCACAAAAGGATCTCAGTCCTCTTCGACGATGAGCGGGTAGACGCCGTTCTCGTCGTGGGTCTCGCGGCCGGTGACAGGCGGGTTGAACACGCAAGCCATGCGCAGTTCCTCGTCGGCGACAACGGTGTGCTTCTCGTGTCCGTCCAGGAGGTACATGGTGCCGTCGGAGAGGGGGTAGGTCTCGCCTGTCTCCTGGTCGGTCAGAGTGCCCTTGCCCTGCACGCAGTACACGGCTTCGACGTGGTTCTGGTAGTGGAAGGTCGAGGTGGTTCCGGCGTAGATCACGGTGTCGTGAAGCGAGAATCCGACTCGTTCCTTACCCAGCACCATGCGGCGGCTGCGCCAGGTCTCCGACTTGATATCGCGGTCTGTGTCGTTGAGGTCATCGCGGTTGACTACGTACATTCGTGGTCCTTTCAATCGGTACATCAGACGGGTTGCCGATGTGTCGGTCGAAATGTCGACCGATCCACCGGCAACGCGTCATACAAGTTTCATGGTTGAGTCTCGGCGAACCGAAGCTCAGTTTTTCAGGCTCTCGCGCTCAGCTGGGAGCAGGCTCAGACCGCCGCGGTTTCTTTGGCCGGAGCGAACTTCAGCACAGCAGCCTCGATGATGTCGAGGCCCTGTTCCAGATCGTGCGAGGAGATGGTCAGCGGAGGCATGATCTTCGTGACCTCATCCTTGGGACCGGAGGTCTCGAGGAGCAGGCCGTTCTCGAAGGCTTCTGCTGCCACCTTGCCGGCAACCTCGTCATCCTCGAAGAAGATTCCGGCGAGGAGTCCGCGTCCACGGATGGATGCTCCCTCTGCCTTCTCCACGATCGAGTCGAGGCGCTGGTGCAGTGCGGCGATTGTGTCGGCCAATTCGTTCTGGAACGTGTTGTCGGCCCAGAAGTTCTTGATCGCGGCGGTCGCCGTAACGAATGCGGGGTTGTTTCCGCGGAAGGTTCCGTTGTGCTCGCCTGGCTCCCAGACGTCGAGTTCGGGGCGGAACAGGGTCAGTGCCATCGGCAGACCCGATCCGGAGATCGACTTCGACAGGCAGACGATGTCTGGTTCGATGCCAGCCTCTTCGAAGCTGAAGAACGATCCGGTACGGCCACAGCCGGCCTGGACGTCGTCGACGATGAGCAGGATGTCGTGCTTCTTGGTGAGCTCGGACAGAGCGCGCAGCCATTCGGCACGTGCGGCGCGGAGGCCGCCTTCGCCCTGCACGGTCTCAACGATGACAGCGGCTGGCTTGTCGACGCCCGAGCCGGAGTCTTCGAGGACCTTTTCAAGCCACAGGAAGTCAGGAATCTCACCGTCGAAGTAGTCGTCGTAGGGAATCTTCGAGCTGTTGGTCAGCGGGATGCCTGCGCCTTCGCGCTTCATCGAGTTGCCGGTCACCGACAGCGAGCCCAGGGTCATGCCGTGGAATGCGTTGGTGAAGGACAGCATGTGCTGACGGCCCGTAACCTTACGAGCCAGCTTCAGTGCAGCCTCGACGGTGTTGGTTCCCGTTGGTCCGGGGAACATCACGGTGTAGTCGAGTCCGCGGGGCTTGAGGATGAGGTCCTGGAAGGTTTCGAGGAACTCACGCTTAGCTGGGGTCTTCATGTCCAGCGAGTGCAGGACTGCACCCGACTGGAGGTACTCGATGAGAGGGTTCATCACGACGGGGTTGTTGTGCCCGTAGTTGAGAGCTCCGGCGCCGGAGAAGAAATCGATGAATTCCTTGCCGTCTTCGCCCCACTGCTTCGCACCATGTGCCTTGGCGAAGGTGGCGGGCCAGGAGCGCGAGTATCCTCGCACCTCTGATTCGCGAGTTTCGAAGATGTCGGGAGTTGTGGTCTTAGAGCTTTCGGTCATCACTTGAGTCCTTTCGACTTCTGGATTACCCGCTTGCCTCGTGAGCAAGCGGCTAGGCGGTGGCCGCGACCGATCAGTTTCGGATACGGCTGTCGCCGGTCGGCGTCCCAGTCGGGATCAGCTGATCCCCAGGGCGCCTGGTGGCACCAGACTTTTCAGCGGTGCATCAAAGTGGTGCGATTTCGTACAGGTACTCGGTGTCGTGTCCGTCCGGGTACAGATCCGGGGTGATCAGCGCACGCCGTTCGCACGACGCTCCGCGCTGCTCAGCGAATGACTGGAACAGACGGTTCGACGCATCGTTATCATCGGTGATCGTTGTCTCCAGGCGGAGCGAATTGGTGCGGTCGGCCAGCTCGTTGAGCATGGTCTTCGCCAATCCGTGTCCGCGGAAGTCCGACGAGACAGCGACCTGCCAGATCATCAGCGTGTTAGGCCGATCCGGGCGGGTGTAACCGGTGACGAACCCGGCGGGCTCTCCGCCGATTCGCGCGATGGTCGAGGTGGCCGAGAAATCACGGCACCACAGGATGTAGGAGTACGAGGAGTTAAGGTCGAGAACGGCCGAATCTTTAGCCAGTCTCCACATGTGTTGACCGTCCTCCATGGTTGGAGTCCGGACATCGGTTTCTGTTTGAGGTTCAGCGACTGCGTTTCTCACGCCCCCAAACCTAACGACCTGAGGATGAGCGTCAACTCGAAAACCGGCGATTCACGCCACATTCCGGTGTGATTCCCGCGCGTGTTCCGCACGTCACGAACCCGGGTTTCCCCATGGCATCTCTGGGATGCGCCAGGGCGCTCCCGCGCGCTCATGCCGGGACAGAGCTTCGTTATCGTTTCGTTACATTTCAACACCTTTGGAACTGCGGTTCCACGGATGTTCCACGTTTCGCCGCCGCTTCGAGTCGTGACTTCGGGATGACTTTTCGATAGGCGCTGAAGCCAGCGCCCGCCTCATTGAGACGTGCGGCAGGGCTGGTTATTGAATGGGTGTGGGTGTGGAGGGCGCGGGTGCGGGTGTGGAGGGTGTGGGAGAGGAGGGCGCGGATATGTGGGTGAGGGTGTGGAGGGTGTGGGAAAGGGCGCCTCAACGGAGGCTGTCGCCGGCACCCGGCACCGATACAGCGCCGGAGCGTCCATACACCTATGCGTGCGTAGGTGTATGGACGCTCCGGCGTGGTCTCGATGGAGACACAGCCTCACGCATAGGGCGCAAGGGCGCTCCTCGGCGCCTAACCTGTGTTTCGGCCCTTAGCCTGTGTCTCGGCATGCGCGCCGGGCTTCACAGGAGCCCCTGGCCCCGCCTACCTCGGCGGCCCGGGCTACCTCAGCACTCCACGACGTTGACGGCGAGGCCGCCCTGCGCTGTCTCCTTGTACTTCGAGCTCATATCGGCGCCCGTCTGGCGCATCGTCTCGATCACCTCGTCGAGGCTGACCCTGTGCTGGCCATCGCCCCACAGCGCCATCCTCGAGGCGTTGATCGCTTTGCCTGCCGCGATCGCATTGCGTTCGATGCACGGGACCTGAACGAGCCCGGCGATCGGGTCGCAGGTCAGGCCCAGGTTGTGCTCCATCGCGATCTCGGCGGCGTTCTCGACCTGCTCGGGAGTTCCGCCCATGATGGCGGCCAGTCCCCCGGCGGCCATCGACGACGCGGATCCGACCTCACCCTGGCAGCCCACCTCGGCGCCGGAGATCGACGCTCTCTCCTTGTACAGGACACCCACCGCCGCCGAGGTGAGCAGGAAGTCCACGATCGCCCTGTGCTTGGCAGCCTCGCCGCCCTTGACCACAGAATCCACATAGTTCAGTGCGTAGTGGAGCACCGCGGGGATGATGCCCGCCGCACCATTCGTCGGCGCGGTGACCACGCGTCCGCCAGAAGCGTTCTCCTCGTTGACGGCCATGGCGATGAGGTTGACCCACTCCAGGTAGTATCCGGGGTCACGTTCGGGGTCCTCGGCCTTGAGCTTGAGATACCAGTCGTGAGCCCGTCGGCGCACCTTGAGTCCGCCTGGCAGGTAGCCCGAACGGTCCAAGGACGCCGAGGCGCATTCCTCCATCACGGAGTAGATGTGGAGGAGACCGTGGCGGATCTCGTCCTCATCGCGCATCGACTTCTCGTTGACGAGCATGATCTCAGCGACCGACATATCGGTCTCCTTGCAGCGCTGCAGGAGTTCGACGGCCGAGTGGAACGGGTAGGGCAGTTCTTCACTGTAAGCCTGCAGCTCGGCGTCGATGACAGCGTCGGCAACGGCGAACTCGTTGGCGTCATCGGTTCCGGACTCAGCAACAGCCTCGGCGGCCTGCTCCTTCTCACGGAACTCGGTCTCTGAGGTGACGAAGCCGCCGCCCACCGAGTAGTAGGTCTCTTCGGCCATCGTCTTGCCTTCAGCATCGAAGGCGGCAATGGTCATGGCATTCGTGTGGCGGGGCTTGATGGTCAGGGGACGTTTGACCATATCGTTCTCGGTGAAGGCGATCTCGACACCGCCAGCAGCGGCATCCGAGTCCCCGGCCACGTCGCCGAGGAGGATTGTGCCGGTCTCGGACATGCGGGTCCGGCGGGCGGTGAGTTCATTGGCTTCGACGTGCTCGGGAGAACAGCCTTCCAGGCCGATCAGGATGGCGTCAAAGGTGCCGTGTCCGGCACCGGTGGCGGCAAGGGACCCGAAGACATCAACCTTGATGTCTGCAACGGATCCGAGCTTGTCGCCCAGAAGTGTGAGGAAGCTCGATGCCGCTCGCATCGGGCCGACGGTGTGGGAACTCGACGGGCCGATGCCGACGGTAAAGAGATCGAAGACGCTCAGTGGCATGGAAAATACTCCGATTCTTTTCGTGTGATCGATGGGACCGGCCACGGGCCGGATGTTCCAGCCGTGGTCGGTCCCATCGGTCGGAGATTGTGTCAGAGGGAGTTGGCCTCTGCGTAGCCTGCTGCATCCATCACTTCGCCCAGTTCGGTGACGTTGACTTCGAACAGCCAGCCGTCGCCGTAGGGGTCGGAGTTGAGCAGTCCGGGGTTGTCCGTGGCTGCCTCGTTGATGGAGGTGACCTCGCCGGTGACGGGGCAGTATAGGTCAGAGACCGACTTGGTCGATTCGACCTCGCCACATGTTTCGCCTGCGGTGACGGTGTCGCCGACTTCCGGCAGATCCACGTACACGACCTCGCCGAGGGCGTCAGAGGCGACCGCGGTGATGCCGATCTTCACCGTCTTGCCGACAATGGCGTCGGCACCGGCGTTGATCCACTCGTGCTCAGCGGAGTACGTGAAGTTGTCTGGGAGCGGAGGCAATTCAGCCATGATTGTCCTTTTCTGCTGGTTGACAGCTGTATGGGTGAGCAGGTGCCCCCAGTGTACGAGCCACCGGGGGCAACAACATCAGGTTCGGTGGATCAGTTCTCGCCGCGTTTGTAGAACGGAAGTTCGGCCACGGTGAATTCGTGGGACTTGCCGCGGATGTCCACGAACACGGGTGTGCCCGGATCGCCCAGCCCGCGGTCGAGGAACGCCAGGGCGATGGGGTGTCCCAGCGTCGGCGAGGGCTGTCCGGAGGTGATGGTTCCGACGGCAGTGCCGTCCTCGGCACCGACCTCATCTGCAGAAGCGAAGACGGTTGCCCCGGACCGTGCGGCGCGGCGGCCAGCGGAGGTGAGGCCGACGAGCACGCGTGCCGGTTCGGTCTCCCCCAGCTTGGCCAACGCGTCACGAGCTACGAAGTTCTCCTTCGTTTTGAACCCGATCATGCGGCCTAGACCCACGTCGCAGGGCGAGGTCTCGAGGCTGAGTTCGTTGCCGTAGAGCGGCATGCCGGCTTCCAGGCGCAACGAATCACGCGAGGCCAGGCCGCAGGGCACGAGGCCGTAGTCGACTCCCGCGGTTGTCAGGGTCTCCCACAAACGCTCGGCTGCGATGTTGGGAATGTAGAGTTCGAAGCCGTCCTCGCCTGTGTAGCCGGTGCGCGCGAGCATCAGGTCGATGCCCGCGATCGTCAGCGGCATCCATGCGTAGTACTTCAGCTCCCGGACCGCCTCGCCGACGGTGATCCCTGTCGAGTTCACCGAGGAATCATCGCCGGAGCCGTCGACGGCCGCATCGTTGGCCGTCGATCCGTCCGCCGAGGTGGTCGCGGGCCCGAATTCCCCATGTGCACCCTCCTCGAGGGCCCGAAGGATGATGGCCGCGGAGTTCGGCCCCTGCACGGCGATGAGTGCCGTGTCCTCTGACTCGTCGAAGAGTTTGGCATCGGCACCTGGGGACTCCCCCTGCAGGAAGTTCTGCAGGCGTTCCTTCAAGGTCGCGACGACGGTCGGGGTGTTCGAGGCGTTCGGGACGATGAGGAACTCTTCGTCAGCGATCCGGTAGGTGATGAGGTCGTCGAGGATGTAGCCGGCTTCGTTGACCAGCACACCGTACTTGGCTTTGCCGATCTTCATCTTCGAGTACTTCGCCACGAGCGCGTAGTCGAGGAAAGCGGCGGCATCGGAGCCGGTGAGGCGGACTTCTCCCATATGGGAGAGGTCGAAGATGCCTGCTGCCTCACGCACGGCTCGGTGCTCGGCCAGTTCGGATCCGTACTTCAGCGGCATGTCCCATCCGCCGAAGTCGGTGAAAGATGCACCCAGCTGCTCATGGATTCCGTGCAGTGGGGTCTCGCGCGTCGAATTCTCGGTACTCATCAGTCGTCCTCTCCATCGTTGACCTCGAAGGCCTCTGGCGGTGGGCAGGTGCACACCAGGTTGCGGTCGCCATAAGCACCGTCGATGCGGCTGACCGGCGGGAAGTACTTGGTCTGACGCAATCCCTTGACCGGGAACACAGCGGTGTCGCGGGAGTACTTGGCATCCCAGTCATCCATCACGACGGTGGCTGGGTGTGGGGCACCGGCCAGCGGCGACTCCTCGTAGGTGTACTGGTCGCCGATCGAATCGATCTCGGCGCGGATGACGCGCATGGCCTCGATGAAGCGATCGAGTTCGTCCTTGTCCTCGGACTCGGTCGGTTCGACCATCAGGGTCCCGGGGACCGGGAACGCCAGGGTCGGGGCGTGGAAACCGAAGTCGATGAGGCGTTTGGCCACATCCTCGGCGGTCACACCCGACTTCGCTGTGGCCTCGCGCAGGTCGAGGATGGTTTCGTGGCCGACGAGTCCGTGCTCACCCGAGTAGAGAATGGGGAACACATCGTGGAGCTTGGCCGCCAGGTAGTTCGCCCCCAGCAGTGCTGCACGCGAGGCCTCGCGCAGTCCGTCGCCGCCCATCAGCTCAAGGTAGGCGAAGCTGATCGGCAGGACGCCGGCGGAGCCGAACATCGAGGCCGAGATCGGCAGTTCGTGGGCATCCTCGGCACCGGCCACGAGTTCGGCCGCGGTGGGATCGCCGGGCAGGTACGGGGCGAGGTGTTCGCGCACCGCGACCGGTCCGACACCGGGTCCGCCGCCACCGTGGGGGATGCAGAAGGTCTTGTGCAGGTTGAGGTGGGAAACGTCGCCGCCGAACTCGCCGGGCTTGGCCAGACCGACCATGGCGTTGAGGTTCGCACCATCGACGTAGACCTGGCCGCCGGCTGCATGGATCTTCTCGCAGACGTCGCGGACCTCGGACTCGAAGATGCCGTTGGTCGACGGGTAGGTGATCATGATCGCAGCGAGATTGTCCGCGTTCTTCTCGATCTTCGCGTCGAGGTCGGCCATGTCGACCGAGCCGTCCTCGGCGGTCGCGATAACCTGGACCTTGAGTCCGGCCAGGACCGCAGATGCGGCGTTGGTGCCGTGAGCCGACTGCGGGATGAGGACCACGTCGCGGTTGGCGTCACCGTTGGCCACATGGAAGTTGCGGATCGCCAGCAGCCCGGCCAGCTCACCCTGAGAGCCTGCATTGGGCTGCAGGGACACACGGTCATAGCCGGTGACCTCGACGAGCGAGTTCTCCAGACGGGTGATTAGGTTTCGCCAGCCATGAGTCTGCTCGACGGGGGCGAAGGGGTGGATGGAAGCGAACTCCGGCCAGGTGATGGGTTCCATCTCCGCCGCGGCGTTGAGCTTCATCGTGCACGAGCCGAGCGGGATCATGGTCCGATCCAACGCCAGGTCCCGGTCAGCGAGGGTGCGCAGGTAACGCATCATCGAGGTCTCGGACCCGTGTGCGCTGAAGACGGGGTGGGTGAGGAACTCGGTATCGCGGTGGAAGGTCGCGTCGAAGGCTGGGGTCGGAACATGATTGGCACCGAATGTCCCCGCCGAGGCGGCTTCGAAGTCCGCTTCGTCGATGCGGGCGATGATTCCCAGGGCTTCAAGCAGTCCGTTGGCATCGGCGACCGAGTGTGGTTCGCCGAAGGAGACGCCGATGGTGGAGTCGTCGATGACGCGGATATTGAAACCGGCGCGTTCGGACACGACTCTGGCTGCTTCTGCGTCGGCGACGCGGATGGCCACGGTGTCGAAGAATTCGCGGCTGACCACCTCGGCGCCGGGTGCGGTGTCCGCGCACGCTCCGAAGGCCTGGGCCAGGCGGTGGATGCGGGAGGCGATGCGGGTCAGGCCGACGGGGCCGTGATAGACGGCGTACATGGAGGCCACGTTGGCCAGCAGTGCCTGCGCGGTGCAGATGTTGGACGTCGCCTTCTGGCGGCGGATGTGCTGCTCACGGGTCTGCAGGGCCAGGCGGTAACCGGGTTTGCCCTGGGAATCTTTGGAGACACCGACGAGGCGGCCGGGCAGCTGGCGCTGGAGGCCGGACTTCACGGCCATGAAGCCGGCGTGGGGTCCGCCGAAGAACAAGGGAACACCGAAGCGCTGGGCCGAGCCCACGGAGATGTCGGCGCCCTGGGAGGCGGAATCCTTGAGCAGGGTCAGGGCCAGGAGGTCGGCGTCGAAGGTCACAAGTGCGCCGCGATCGTGGGCGCCGTCCACGGCTTCGGTGAAGTCGCGGATGACTCCGGTGGTGCCGGGCTGGGCACAGACGATGCCGAAGATATCTTCGCCTACGAGGCCTTTGGCCAGGTCAGCGACGGTGACGCGGAAGTCCATAGCCTTCGCTCGGGCACGGACGACGGCGATGGTCTGCGGATGGAGTTCGGAGTCGAGGACGACGGTCGTCCCCTTCTTCACTGCTCGACGCATGAGGAGGACGGCCTCGGCGACGGCGGTGGCCTCATCGAGGAGGGAGGCGTTGGCGATGTCGAGGCCGGTGAGGTCCTGGACGACCTGCTGGAAGTTCAGCAGCGCTTCGAGGCGGCCCTGGGAGATTTCGGGCTGGTACGGGGTGTAAGCGGTGTACCAGGCGGGGTTCTCGACCAGGTTGCGGCGGATGACGGCCGGGGTGATCGTGTCGTAGTAGCCCTGGCCGATCATCTGCGTGCGCATGACGTTCTGGCCGGCGATCGCGCGGAGGTCACCGAGGACCTCGGCTTCGGAGCGGCCGGTGGGCAGGTCGAGTCCGTCGATCTGGATGGATTCTGGGACGGCTGCGGCCGACAGCGCTTCGAGGGAGTCGTAGCCGAGTTCGGCCAGCATGGCCGCGGTGTCGTCGGCGCGGGGGCCGATGTGCCGGTCGGAGAAGGGACGTTCGGTGTCTCCGGTGGGGGCGGTGGTGTGCGCGAGTGAACTTGTGTGGGCGTGTGAACTGGTCATGCCGTCCTCGGGTCGGTGTCGCGCCCGCCTATGGAGGACGCACTGAGCAGTGGTGGTCCTCCCCGTTCTGTCGGACTGACAACGCGCGAGCGCGGTAGCGGTCCTTCAGATATGCCTGCAATCGGTGGTACTGGGCCTGAGAGTTTCCCGGGGAGGGAATTGCACCTACGGCGCTGCTTCGCACTGTTCGGGCAACCGGTGGTTGCGACAGTTGAGCAGCTCTCCCACGTCATGTCTTAACGGCAGTATTCAATTGTGTGGTTCTGCTTGTTGCTGGTTTTACTTGTTGCTGATGTGGCTATGTACTTATAGGGCCAAGTCTAGTGGGTGAGATCACGGCGGACAAACACCGTGGACTGGGCCCTGAACCGGGTCCTGAGCAGGGCATTGGACCGGTCACTGGGCCGGTCGCCGGGCCGGTCACTGGGCCGGTCACTGGGCCGGTCACTGGGCCGATCACTGGGCTGGCTACTAGGCCAGTCGGACGAACGGCGAGATAGCGGTCCCAGCTCACGCGGAGCTCGGACTGTTCGCACTCACGTATTCGAGGATTTCGCGGGAACAGAACCTCGAAATTCGTTGATTCGATCGAGGTTCTGTTCCCGCGAAATCCTTGACCGGCTAGGCTTTTCCGCCGGCAGTGATGACTCCACCGTCGGCGGTGAGCACCTGGGCGGTGATCCAGTCGGCATCCGAGGACGCCAGGTAGGCCACTGCAGCGGCGATGTCCTCGGGGGTGCCGAGACGCTTGGCTGGGTAGGCGGAGGCGACTTCCTCTTCTTTGCCTTCGTAGAGCGCAGTGGCGAAGTTCGTCTTGACCACTGCTGGGGCCACAGCATTGACGCGAATATCAGGACCGAGTTCGACGGCCAGGGACTTCGTCAGGTGTGACACCGCTGCCTTCGAGATGCCATAGAAGGAGATGCCGGGGCTGGGAACCTGACCAGCTACGGAGGAGATACTCACGACCCGCCCCTTGTTCTCACGGAAGCCCAGCTTCTCGTGATGGACTGCCTCCTGCACCCAGGCAAGCGTGCCGATGACGTTGACGTCGAGGATCTTGCGAGCGGCATCGAGATCAAGGTCGATGAGCGGACCGTAGACCGGGTTGATGCCCACGTTCGTGACCAACACATCGAGTCGACCGAACTTCTCCGCGATCGTGTCGTAGACCTCCGCGCGGTGCTTGGGGTCATCGGACTTCCCGGCAATAGCCAGGGCAGTGCCTTCGGGGAATTGCGCGACCGCCTCGGCGAGGGCCTCGGGTTTTCGGGCGGTGAGGATGACGGTGGCACCCTCTGCCTGCAGCCGCTTGGCGATGCCGAGTCCGATTCCACGACTGGCACCGGTGATGAGTGCGACCTGACCGGCGAATCGCGCGCCGAGGTGAGTCTGGTCTTGGGTGCTGGCGTGTTCTGTCATGCGTGAACTCCATCGTCCGTCGAGTTAACCGAGCGTTCGCTCAGTGCTGTGTTTGTATCGTAGGCAGGAGCGACCGACAATCACAAGGACGAGTTGGCCGGCAGCATCAGGAGATAACGGATGAACCGATTGAAGCAGACCCTCGACCTGGGACCGGCCGAGGTGTTCCCGATGGCAAGGGAGGCGATCCTGACGTGGAAGCTGCAGGAGTCTGCCGGTGTCATCGCGCGTCCGGTCCGTCGTGTTCATGTCGGTCAGGTCGTGAATCTCTGGCTCAATCCGACCTGGCCGCTGCCTGCACCACGTCTGCGCGGACGCGAGCTCACAATTCCGGTCGGAACCTGCGAAGTCATCGAGGTCATCGACGCAGAATCTGCAGCGGGTTTCGTCTATCGCACTCTGCCCGGGCACCTCGAGTCTGGGGAGCAGATGTTCCTCGCGTCCCTCGGATCGGACGGTCGCCTCGGTGTCTCCATCACTTCGGATTCCGTTCCCGGACACCCGCTGCTGAGAGCCTTCGCTCCGATGTCTGTTGCAGCGCAGAAGATGATGGCCCGGCGATATGCGGCCGGCCTGAAGAGGATGCTGCAGGAGTCAAGTGTGCGCGGGACCGACCGTCAACCTGTGGCTCAATCCGCTATGGCCCATGTCGCCAAGGCGGTCGCAGCAGCCACTCGAACCGGCATTCGCCACTCGGGCTAGTCAAGTTAGTCGAGCTGGCCGGGCCAGTCGAGCTGGTCGAGCTGATCCATGACCTTGGCGGAGAGTTCGATCTCGCTGACAGCGAGGTTCTCCCTCAGGTGAGCAATGGAAGTGGTGCCGGGAACCAGTACGGTATTCGCCGCATGGTGCAGCAGCCATGCCAAGCCGAGCTGCGCCGGTGTGATGCCCGATGCTGCCGCCATGTCACGAATGACAGGATGCGAACCGACTTTTGCGATGCCCGGCTGCGCTCCTCCCAGAGGGAAGAACGGCATCCACACCACCCCGTTGTCGGCACACGCACGGAGAATCGGTTCGTCGCTGCGATCGACGAGGCTGAAGTTGTTCTGCACGGCAGCGGTCACTCCGAGAACTGCCTCGTCGAGGGAGTCGCCGGTGATGCCACTCAGTCCGATGTGACCGATCTTGCCCTCAGCCCGCAGCTGTTCCAGCTCCGCCAGCTGGTCGTCCAATGCGACCAGTTGGTCACCCTCCGCAGTGATTCCGGGCCCCGCATCGAGACGGCGCAGGAAGAGCAGATCGATGTGTTCGACACCGAGACTTCGCAGATTATCTTCGACACCCGCTCGCAACTGGTGCGGCTTCTGCGCCGGACGGAGCGGGATCGCACCCGCCGGATCGTATTCGGCCCCGACCTTCGTCGACATCACGATCTCATCATCGTCCGTCAGCGCTCGCCGCAGAATGTCGTTGACGAACCCGTCACCGTAGAAATGAGCGGTGTCGATCACTCCCACCCCTTCGTCGACTGCTCGCCGAACCACCCCGATCGCTGCCTGCGGATCATCGCCGAGGCGCTCAAGCTGCATGGTCCCGTATCCGACCTTGGAGATGGTGCGACCGGCGAGCTCGATCGTTGCGTCGCGTCTCGTTTCGGCAGTGCTCATGAGAGCCTCCTATGTGATAATCGGCAGTGAGCGGAGGTTCCTCCGCTTTGTGGGCACTACGCTACCGGAGTGTCCTCCGTTTATGAACCCTGAATCCGACCTAATCCCAGGAGCACCCATGCGGGCCGACGCACTCCGCAATCGCAGCAAGATCCTCGCCGCGGCTCGCGATGCCTACTCAGACGGGGACGCCGGTGCGTCACTGGACGCCATCGCGCAGGCCGCAGGAGTCGGCATCGGAACCCTCTATCGCCACTTCCCCACCCGCGAGGCACTCGTTGATGCCCTCTACGCGGCAGAGTTGGACGCGGTCATCGCAGCCGCTCCGAGCCTCCTTGAGGATTACCCCGCCGACAGGGCACTGCACATCTGGGCGGGACGTTACTTCCAATTCGTAGAGCTCAAGCACGGAATGTTCGAAACGCTGCGTTCAGGATGGGCCGCCGGCACCATCGCCACCCCGGACACGCGCTCTCGCGTGACTGAAACCATCGCCGCCTTCCTCTCGGCGGGAAGCAGCGCCGGCGTGCTTCGCAATGATATCGACGCAAAGGACGTCACGGCTTCGCTCATAGGAATCCAGCTCGGCCACGCCGTCGCCGGGGACTCTCCCGCTCAGCGCGAACGCCTCCTCGATCTGCTTCTCGACGGACTCGCGGCCGGAGCACAATCCCAGCCGCAGAACCCAACAGGATGAGAAGCGCTCCGCTCAGCGCAGATGCAGTCAGGCTGGTCCGCAGCGCCTCCCACCTTATCGGGCGCGAGCTGATCTTGGTCGATTTCCTCACCGGCGGTCAGCACGCAACCACCCTGCTAGCGAGCGACGGAAAGACAGAATTCGTCGTCCGCGCCTTCCCTGCCCATGACGATTCGGCCGTCAGGGAAGCTGAGATCCTCAACCGGATATCACCTCTGGGTGACTGGGTTCCCCGACTGATCGCAGTCAGCGATGATCTGCGCGATCCCGTCATCGTGACCTCGCGGGTCGCCGGCACTGCACCCTACCGCGAGCTGCCACCAGCAGTGATCGCCACTGAGATGGCGGCTGCACTGGTGCGGATCCACACACTCGACGGCAGCGGGCTGAGACCCACTCCTGCAGAGCCCCCGCACGGACATTCTGATCTTGCACTCCGTGCTCAGCGAGAATGGGATTGTCTGGACATGCGTGATCCAGTACTCACTCACTCGGACTTCTGGTGTGGGAATGCACTATGGAAGGCGGGCGGGCTCGCCGGAGTCGTCGACTGGTCGGGTGCACACCGAGGTCCGCGCGGAGTCGATATGGCGTGGTGCCGACAGGACCTTGTGCTCCTCGGCTCCCCCGAGGCTGCCGGACTCTTCCTCGAGGAGTACGAACGACTGCTGGGACGCACAATCAGTGATATCCACGCTTGGGATGTGCAAGCAGCAGCTCGAGCCCACGAACGTGTTGAGACCTGGCTGCCCAACTACCACGGCATCGGTCGGACCGAGATGACCTCAGGGATCCTGCGGCAGAGGCTCGATGCGTGGAACGCGACGCTCTGACGCAGCCCGACGATGGGCGCCGCGCCACAAGGTAAGGCGCATCGAGGCAACGCGCGGCACTCACTCTGTTACGACGGTCGGCAGAACCTCCTCCGCGAGGACGAGCACTGCCTCCAGCGACGATTTGCCATGACCGGTCCGATGCGCCAGGTACAGAGTCGAGGGATCCTGCTCGACATCGAGGGGTACGGCCACGGTTCCCGCCTCACGCGTATTCGCCGAGACCGAGTCGAAGGTGATCGAGATACCCAGTCCTGCTGCAACAAGGGCGCCGATCGTCTGCGAATCCGGCGCCGCCTGAGCCAGGCGAGGGGTGAAGCCGGCCTCGTGGCACAGCCGTAGGGTGTTCTCTCGCAGCGTCGAGCTGGGATGGGCAGGCAGGGCGATGAAGTCTTCGTCAGCAAGTTCATCCACGCGCAGAGAGGAATGTTTTGCCAGCCGATGACCTTCGGGCAGTGCGGCGCACAGACGCTCGATCATGACCGGTCGCCCCGTCACCCCAGGCGGCTGCTTGTCCCATCGGACCAAAGCGAGATCAAGGGTTCCGTCGACCAGCCTGGCTAGACCCTCCTCAGCGAAGACGTTGGACTCGAGGCTGAAGACGATGCCCGGACTCCGCCCTCGCGAGGCTGTCACCAGGGCAGCCGCCAGAGCCCGCGAGGATGACCTGGCGAAACCGAAGCTGATGCGCCCGGTCTCCCCCGCTGCCGCCCGCTGGACGGAATCGACCGCAAGACTCTGGTATTCGAGCATTTTTCTCGCAGGCTCGATCAGCGCCTCACCCTCCGACGAGAGCCTCACGTTCCGAGTCGTGCGCTGAAACAGGGAGACCCCGAGGTCGTCCTCGAGAGCCCTGATCGTACGGCTCAGCGGGGGCTGGAGTACACCCAGCCGCGCAGCGGCACGGCCGAAGTGCAGCTCTTCGGCGACGGCGAGAAAGGCACGCACCTGCTGAATCTCCATCATGTTCTGCTCTCCATCTACCTACGACCGCACACAGATCCTGCATTCGCTTAAATACCATTACAGATAATAATCACTTCTCATTATTACTCATATTGCTATATTGTGGGGTGAAACACTCTGAGGAACCTCAGAGTCGAGCAGAATCACCGGGAGCGTTCATCGATGAATGGCGAGACAGCCACGAGCCAGGCACCAGCGGATCACGGGACGACCGCGAGAGATCAGGCCGCGTCCATCGCCGATTTCCTCCCACGCGCTGGCAACGGTCCTCTCTCGGGCCAAGTCGTCGTTGATTTCTCCCGTGTCCTCGCCGGCCCCTATTCCACGATGATGCTCGCCGACCTCGGCGCCACGGTCATCAAGGTCGAAGGTCCGGGCGGTGACGACACGAGGAACTGGAGCCCACCGGTTCGTGATGACGATGCCACCTACTATCTGTCGATCAATCGGAACAAGTTCGACATCGTGCTCGACTTCTCCGATGCCGATGACCTCGAAATCGCCCAGAAGCTCGCTGCCAGAGCCGACATCGTCGTCGAGAACTTCAAACCGGGCGGCTTGAAGAAGTTCGGCCTCGACTACGACTCGATCAAGGACGCCAACGCTGAAGTCATCTATGCCTCGGTCACTGGCTTCGGTGCACACAATGCTCTGCCCGGCTACGATCTGCTGGTCCAGGCGATGTCCGGTTTCATGAGCGTCACCGGCAGCCCCGAGGGCTCCCCCTACCGTGCCGGCGTCGCAGTCTTCGACGTCATCACCGGACTGCACACGACGATCGGCATCATGGCCGCGATCCAACACAAACATCTCACCGGCGAAGGTCAGCTGGTGGAAACGAACCTCATGTCTTCGGCGATGTCGGGCCTTGCAAATCAGTCCGGAGCCTATGCCGCCGCAGGTGTGACACCGACGCGCATGGGCAACGCCCACCCCAGCCTCTACCCGTACCAGCCGATGGCGACAAAGGGCGGCGAGCTCATCGTTGCTGCGGCCAACGACGGTCAGTTCGCGACTCTCGCCAAGGCCCTCGGGCGACCGGACTGGGCCGAAGACGAACGCTTTGCAAGGGCCAAGGCCCGCAACGCCAACCGTGACGAGCTCGAACCCGAACTCCTCGAAGCGCTCCAAGCCCACACCGCTCAGGAATGGTTTGAGAAGCTCACGGCCGTGGGCCTGCCCTGCGCCCCGATCAACTCGATCTCCCAGGGTGTCGAACGCGCCCGGGACCTCGGCCTCGACCCGATCGTCGACACAGGTCAGGGCGAGCGCGTCATTCCCACGATCCGCAATCCGATCCGTCTGGCCAAGTCCGAGGTCTCCTACGATCTCGCGCCGCCCGAGCTCGGGGCCGACTCCGATCGGGTCCGCGCCTGGCTCGACAGCCTCTGACCACCTCGGCGACTACATCACCTTGACACCCCGCCTCACCACATAAGGAGAACGAAGAATGGATACTTCGGAACTGGATGACGTCCTCTCGATCGTCCGCGAATTCGTCCGCGAGAAGGTCGTCCCCATCGAACTCGACATCGAGGCCAACGACGCCATCCCGGAGACGATCATCAAGGAATCCGCCGAGATGGGGCTCTTCGGCTGGGCTCTGCCCGAGGAGTACGGCGGGCTGGGCATGAACGCCGAACAGGACGCCCAGCTGGCAATGGAGCTCGGCTACACGACACCGTCGTTCCGGTCCGTGTTCGGCACGAACAACGGCATCGCCGGGCAGGTACTGGTCAATTACGGCACGGATGAGCAGAAGAGCGAATGGCTGCTGAAGCTGACGTCCGGCGATGTCGTCGCTTCCTTCGCTCTGACCGAGTCCGAGGCCGGCTCCGACCCCTCGGGCATGCGCACCAGAGCTGTGCGCGAGGGTGAGGATTACGTTATCAACGGCAGCAAACGCTTCATCACCAACGCCGAATCTTCCGACGTCCTCATGGTCTTCGCCCGCACCGACCCGAACGCGAAGGGTTCGAAGGGCATCTCGGTCTTCCTCGTGCCTACGAAGACGGCCGGTGTCACGCTCGGAGCTCATGACAACAAGATGGGTCAGGCCGGTGCCTGGACTTCCGAGATCTTCTTTGACGACGTCCGTGTCCCGGCCGCCAACCTCATCGGCGGTGAGGAGGAGAAGGGCTTCTACGCCGCAATGGCCTCACTGAACAAGGGCCGCCTGCACATCGCAGCGATCTGCGTGGGCCAGGCCACCCGCATCCTCGACGAGTCCGTGAACTATGCCGCCGAGGCGAAACAGGGTGGAGAGCCCATCGCCCGGTTCCAGCTGGTCCAGGCCATGCTCGCCGACATCTACACCGAGGTCGCCGCCGCCAAGGCTCTCGTACTCGCGGCCGCGAAGCGCTGGGACGCCGATGAGGATCGGAAGCTCGGGCCCAGCTCCGCGAAGCTCTTCGCCTCCGAGGCTCTGGGCCGCATCGCCGACAAGGGTGTGCAGATCCAGGGCGGAACGGGCTACATGCGCGAATCCGCGGTCGAACGCTTCTACCGCCATGCTCGCCTGTTCCGCATCTACGAAGGCACCTCGGAGGTCCAACGCGTCGTCGTCGCCCGGCAGCTGCTCAAGGGCGCCCACAAACCCCAGTTCAACCTGTAACTCATCCTCACGCACAGCAGATGATTCACGTACAGCTGACTCATCCACCCACAAAGAAGGAAGAACCCTATGACTGATGCACCCACCACTTCCACCGCACAGGGGATCTCCGAGATCCCCGGCCTGCTCACCGGCAAGGTTGCCGTCGTCACCGGCGGCGCCCAGGGGCTGGGCCTGGCCATGGCCCGCAGCCTCGTGAACTCCGGCGCGAAGGTCGTCCTCGGCGACATGAACGAGGAGAGCCTACGCTCAGCCGTTGAGGAACTCGGCGGTACGGAATCAGCTGCCGGTGTCGTGTGCAATGTGGCCTCACTGGAGAACACTGAAAAGCTCGCCGAGACGGCAACGACGACCTTCGGCGGCGTCGACATCTGGGTCAACAACGCCGGCATCACCCGCGACGCTACGATCCGGAAGATGACCGAGAAGGAATTCGACGACGTCATCTCCGTGCACCTGCGCGGAACCTGGAACGGACTCAAGGTCGCCACCGGTCTCATGCGCGAACAGGACCGCGGCGGAGCAATCGTCAACGTCTCATCCATCAGCGGCAAGGTCGGCATGCTCGGCCAGTCGAACTACTCCGCAGCGAAGGCCGGCATCGTCGGCATGACGAAGGCCGTGGCCAAGGAGGTCGCGTTCAAGGGCATCCGCATCAACGCGATCCAGCCCGGCTTCATCAACACCGCGATGACCGCGGCCATGCCGCAGCACGTGATCGATTCGAAGCTCTCCGAGATCCCGCTGGGCCGTCCTGGCGAGCCCGAAGAGGTCGCCTCGGTGGTGCTGTTCCTGGCCTCCGGCCTCTCCAGCTACCTCACCGGCACCGTCACCGAGATCTCCGGCGGTCGCCACATCTGATCACCCAGGCCAGCGTCGAGGTGACGAAATCCCAGCGGCCCAGCGGCCCAGCGGCCCAGCGGATTTGGAGGGAACAGAAGTGCGATTTCTATGACAGAAATCAGTGTTCTGTTCCCTCCAAATTCTGTCTGCGGCTCAATCTTGAGAGCTCAGTCTTGGCCCCGGCGGCTCAGTCTCGGTAGGAGCGCCTGCGCGGGAGTCTGACGACGCCGAAGACGATCATGCCCACCAGCGGCAGCAGCGGCCAGATCCAGGTCACCCCGGTGGCGTTGACCATGCCGACATCGGCCATGATCGCCAGTCCCACGCAGATCGCTGCCGCGGCAAGGATCGGCATCCACACCGGCGGAGCAGGGCGATCGTCGGGCTGCGCAGACTCGAACCGGCCGAAGATCACTACGAGGACGCCGGTGATCGCGAGCAGCCCCAGGCACCACAGGGGTCTGGTCAGCCACCAGACGCCGCTCAGTGGGGTGGGCAGCAAGGCCTCGGCGTTGAGCGCGAGGAGCATATGGGCCAGTGCCGTCAGTGCGGTGAGGTGCCAGAGGAACCAGGTCATGATCCGCTGATTGACCAGGACAGTGAGCATCCACAGCCCGGGGCTGCGCAGCAGTGCCGCCAGCGGTCGCTGCAGCATAAGCACGATTCCTGCCTGTGCCATTCCGAGGAAGGCCATGGTCACCCTGGTCGGGGCCGAGTTGGAGATCGTATCGGTACCGGCGGTGATCATCGAGACCGGGTACGGGCCGAGACCGACGAGAAGTCCCAGTCCCACGGCGCCGATGACGAAGATCAGCAGGCAGCGTTTCAGGCTCGAGAGCCTGCCGTCGAGCCATGCGTAGCCGAATTGGTGGAAGCTGGCCCAGACGAGCAGATAGTTGGGGTAACCGGCCAGGGTGCTGCCGGTGGAGATGCTGATGATGTCGATGATTCCCGCTGCAGCGATGCCGAGGACGATCGACCACCAGCCCCATTTCTCCCACAGCACCAGGCAGGGCGGGGCGACGATCGCGACGATCAGGTAAGCGGCGAGGAACCAGGTGGGCACCAGAGCCATCTGCGATGCCAGCTGGACAGCTGCCGGTTCGGCCCCGAGGCTCAACGCGATGATGCAGGTGGCCAGCCAGACGAGCAGAAGTGGGATGAGGGGCAGTCCCAGACGACGCAGGCGAGCGCGCAGCCATTCGGCGTAGCCGACGTCCTTCCGCCTCGCCGAACGCCAGGACAGAGCATTGGAATAGCCGCCGACCAGGAAGAAGATCGGCATCACCTGGAACAGCCAGGTCAGCGGGTGCGTCCAGCGCGCCTCATCGAGCAGGCCATGCGGCTCGATGCCTCCGGTGACGCTGACCGCGATGATCGTCCAGTGACCCAGCACGACGACGGTGATCGCTGCTGCGCGGAGGAAATCGACTTCGCGATTGCGGGAGTCAGGGGTGGCGGCGTCGATCTTCTGTGCCTGAGCCGTGAACGAACGGGGCATGTGCGGGGTCCTTTTCGGCAGTCTGGGACAGCTTTGGCGTGGCAGATAGGTGGCAGGTGAGCGGTCAGGCGGAGTACTTCACCTGACCACCGACCACGGTCAGTGCAACCCTGGTATCGCGGATCGCCTCGGCATGGGCGAACAGTGCGTCTTCGGACTCGTAGCCGAGTAGGCCGTCGTGCGCATATCGGTCGTGGTGATCGAGCGGACTGTCGTGATCGAGCGGGGCCGAAGCATCGTGCGTACCCGCGGAGTACTTCAATCCCGCAGCGACGCAGGGATCTGTGTCGACGACGATGAAGTCAGCGTCCATGCCCGGTGCCAGATAACCTCGGCGATCTTCGAGTCCTGCGGCATAGGCCGGGCCCAAGGTGTGCTGCCGGACCGCTTCGATTGCGGAGAGCCGACGACGAGGTTGGAAACTCGTGCTCGCATCGCCGGAGATGTTCGCCCTGGTCATCGCCGCATAGATCGCAGCGAAGGGGTTCGCGGGCTCGACCGGGCCATCGGATCCGAATGCCACATGAGCCCCGGCTGTCAGGAGATCTGGCCAGGCGTAGGCAGCGAGTTGGGCGGATTCGTCGATGAGGTGGAGCAGGTGCAGATCGGAGATGCAGTGGCGGGGCTGCATCGAGGCGATGACGTCGAGTTCGGCGAACCGGGCGACATCGGCAGGCTGGATGAACTGAGCGTGCTCGACCCGGTGGCGCAGTGGGCGCTCGAAGCGTTCCTCGGCCTCCTTCGTGGTCTGGCGCAGACGGTCGAAGACGTTGAGCACATGGTGGTTGGCCTGGTCGCCGATGGCGTGGATGGCGACCGAGATGCCGGCTTCGGTGGCCCAGCGTGCGTTCTCGAACAGGTCGTCTTCTGACATCTGCGTGATCCCGTAGTTGGCGTCGTCCGGCTCGCTGCTCAAAGCATCCTCGGGCACAGTACCGGGATAGGTGAAAGTCTCCTGACCGGAGGGCTCATCGGGCGTGCTCGGTTCTTCGTGGGCGCTCGTCTCTTCAGGCGCAACTTCCTCGTCGTGGGCGCTCGCTTCGAGAAACGGTGAGGACATGTGGCAGGTGTGCGAGCCCAGGGCTCCATCGGAGAACAGCTTCAAGCCGCCTCGGTGCAGCCAGTCATCGCCGTCGCCGGTGTGCCAACCGGTTTCGATCGCCCAGGGCACCTCCGGTGAGCGCAGATACTTCGTCACACGGATGTGCTGACGATCGGCCTCCCGCAGGTCATACCACCCCAGGGTTGAGGCGATGCTGTCGAAGTCGTGGATCCCGGTCAGTCCCTGGGAGAGGAAGAGTTTCTGCGTGCGGTCGAGTCGCTCGACCTGTTCTTCGCGGGTGGGTTCGGGGATGAATCTGGCCACCAGGTCGGTGGCGTCCTCACGGACCAGGCCAGTCAGCACACCCTCATCATCGCGAACGAACTCTCCACCGAAAGGATCCGCAGTGAGGTCATCGATGCCGGCGATCTCCAGGCCATGAGCGTTCGTCCAGAGCGTGTGGAGGTCGACCGACCACATTGCCACCGGATGGTCAGGCACGGCCTGATCAAGCAGTTCCCGGTCGGGATAGCGCGGGTCATCCCATTTGTTGAGGTCCCACCCGGAGCCGACCACCCATTCACCGAACGGCATCGAACTGGCGCGTTCACGGATCGCGTCGACCGCCTCGGCGAGGGAGCGCACGTTCGAGAGGTCGAGGTCGGTCAGAGAATCGGCGTAGTGAACCGAGTGCATGTGCGCGTCGACGAGGCCGGGCAGAATGACCTGGCCGGCACAGTCGATCTCTTCGATTTCAAGGCCCGGAATCACCGTGGTGGCACCGATTCCGCCCGCCGGGGCGAGCGCTGCAGTCGTCGAGGACTCCTGGGCTGCGATGTCGAGCAGTTCCGCTCTGGTGCCCACGGCCACGATCGTCTCCCCGTCGACGAGGATCGAGTCAGGTGCCGTGTCAGCGGCAGCGGTTAGTGTGGCAGCATCCGACCCCGGAGAGGAAGGAGCAAAAGTTCGCACGACGGCGTTGGAGAACAGACGCATGAGCACCAGTCTAGAGCTCCAGTGCGCGCGTATCGGCTTGGGGAGCGAGGTGGCTTCTGCGAGTCGATACCGCACGTCTTCTACCGAGAGTAAAATTCGAGGCATGGCCAATGTTTTCAGCTCTCAAGACACCCGGCTCTCTGCAGGTGCCCGCATCATTCTTCCTGCCGTCTGGCTGGGTCTCATCATCGGCATCTCACTCATCGAGGCGCCGCTGAAGTTCACTGCTCCAGGCATCACGATCCCACTGGGGCTAGGCATCGGCCGACTGGTCTTCACTGCCATGAACTGGGTGGAGATCGTCATCGCCGTGATCCTGCTGTGGTCGGTGCTCAAGGACCACATCGGCAGGGCCTACCGGTGGCTTGCCTGCGGCATGATCGCTGTCCTCATCATCAAGGTCACCGTGATCCGACCGCTGCTCAACAAACGCACGGATGCCGTGCTCGCCGGCGTCGATGACGGCGGGTCGAGCCTGCACCTGTTCTACATCGCCGCCGATGGTCTGCTCATCATCGGCCTCATCGCCATGCTCATCGTCGCTGTCCGCAAGTGGGCCACAGTCCGCCCCGAAGTGAGCGCCTGAGCGTCTGAGCGTCTGGAAGTCTGAGCTTCAGATCTTCTGAGCTCTGAGCTCTGAGCTCTGAGCAATGAGGGGTGGGGTCTACTCACCTCATAAGCATCACGGCCCGCGGGGCTCAGAGGGCGAAGGAATGACCGCTGTCGGTCGCCGCAACGAGGTCCCTGTCGTGGGTCGCCCACACCATCGTCTTCCCCGTGGCCGCAAGATTGTTGACCAGCCTAGCGATGCGTGCCGCGTTTGAGGAGTCCAGTGCCGCGGTCGGTTCATCGCAGACGATGGTGTCGATGCCGCTGGCCAGCGCGCGGGCAATGCACACTCGCGCGGCCTGCCCACCCGAGAGCTCCCCGCAGCGATGTTCGGCGATTTCGGGACCCAGCAATGCCAGAGCCAGCAGCTCGTCACGGTCCAGGTCGCCGTCCAACGGACGGTCAGCGGCACGTTCTGCAGCGTCAGCGGCACGTTCGGAGGGTCGAGCGGCACGTAATCCCGGTCCCTGGTGAGCGGGGTCGCTCGATTGCGTCCTGCGGATGCGCATCGTGTGCTCGAGCACTTGAGAGACCCTGAGCCTGGGGTTGAGCCATTCCCGGGGATTCTGAGGAACAAGGACACCGATTTCCCCCTCAATGTGACCGCGGCCGGGAGTGAGGAACCCGGTCATGGCCAGGCACAGGCTTGTCTTCCCGCTTCCCGAGGGCCCCTGAAGCACCGTCACCTGTCCTTCCGGGATGGCCGCGGTCACTGGTCCCACAAGGGTGGAACCGTGATCGATGACGACCTCATGCAGCTCCATGTTCGCCACCTCCCTGCCGATGGCCTGGCTCTGGATTACCGGCGTTGAGACGGACCAGTTCGTCGCCTGCGCGATATGTCCATGGTCGAGGTCGCGGCTCATCCATTACGGGAAGCGGGTGAGCTCCGGCGGCCGGGGCAGCGGCGGCCAATGCTCGAGCATACGGATTGCAGGCCCCTCCAGAGAGGAAGTCGGCGACCGAACAGTTCTCCACGATGTGGCCTGCGAAGATCACCGCCACACGATCATCGGCATGAGCGTTGCGCTGCACCGCCGAGAGATCATGGGTGACGGCCAGGACCGCCCGTCGGTGCGCACGCTCGGCCCTTCCTCTCGCATGGTCGTTGAGGATGGACACCACTGCGTCGGCCTGGTCCGGGTCGAGACCTGCGGTGGGTTCATCGCAGACGAGCAGGCGGGGCGTTCGGGCCATGGCCGCGGCCAAGGAGATTCGGGAGATCTGCCCGCCGGAGAACTGGTGCGGCAACTTCTGCAGCATCGCGGTCTCCAATCCGAACGGTTCGAGGTCGGGAGCCTCGATCCTGGCACGTACGAACCAATCGCGCAGCCGCATCCGCGGAGGGAAAGTGTCCATCGCATTCTGTGGAGCCCACGCGATGACACCCTTCCTGCGCAACCTCGTGAGGTTTCTGCGACCTCGTCCCGTCGCAAAATCGATGTGTGGTGGGATGTGGACGCCTGTGCCGCCAACCCTGCCGCCATCCGCAGTACCATCCGGCGCGAATTCCAATGTGCCTGATGACTTGGCCCCGGCCGGAATCAGCCCGGCCAGGAGATTGCACAGCGTGGACTTCCCGGCGCCGGATTCGCCGACGATCCAGGTCACGCCCCCTGTGCGCAGTTCCAGGTTGAGTGCCGACAGCACCTGATCAGTGTCAGGGAGTCTCAGCGTGCAGTCGGCGATGCGCATGACCGCAGTCTCATTCGGCTCCGCAGACTCGTTCGGCAGCACCGCGTCAGGCCTCGCCACGTCAGGCTTCGCAGCGTCAGGCCTCGCAGCATCGTCCGACGCTGCCGAATCAGCTACCGCCGCGTTATCCAGCTTCTCCTCCCGCCGGACGGACGTCGACTCCGCCTGTCGCAGGGACTTCGACTTCGTCATAATGATCGCGGCCTTTCACCAAGTCGGCGGGCGAGAACCGTCGGCGGCAGCAGCAGAATCATCAGCGCCACCGTCGGCACGAGCAGTGTCCACCATGCCCCGAGGTTCATTTCCGACTGCCCCCAGGCAATCAGCGGCCCCAACGACACGGCCGAAGGGTCGACACCGATTCCGAGAAACGCCGTCGTCGCCTCATGGACGACCGCCGAAGGGAAGATCACGGCCATCGCCGCCGATACCCGACCGGCCGCCGCTGGCAGCACATGCCACCTGAGGATCTGTGCTCGCTTGGCGCCGAGGCGACGGTCGAAACAAACCCATCCGGAGTTCCATTCCTCCCGCAGTTTCGGTCCGATGAGCTGAGCGGCCAGTGGCCAGTGGGTCAGCGCCACGGTCACCATGATCGCAGTTCGCCCACCCCCGAGGAGTCCGACGACGATGAAGGTGAAGAGCATCGAAGGAACGACGAGGGTCGCAATGAGCAGCCCGGTCGAGACCTTCGACAAGGCCGAGGACAGGGTGGACACGACGCCGATCCCGGCACCGATCACCGTGGTGACCACCGCGGTGAAGAGGGCGGCGAGCGCCGATCCGCCGGCCGCGTTCCACACGGTCACGGCGACGCTGCGCCCGAAATGGTCGGTGCCGAGAATTCCCCCATCCCCCGGCGGGGTCAGAGCCCGGGCGAAATCCGTGTCCTGACCGGGAAGGAATCGTCCGCAGATGAGCAACACGAGCAGACACCCGAGCACGATGACGGCCGTGGGACGGATCTTCATAAGCTCACCCCGACCGTCGAGATACCGAAGGTCGCTGCCGTACCCGCGCCGACCAACCGTGCCTCACGCACCTGCCCCAGGGAACGCACGAGCAGCACCAGACCTGTCGTCAGCGCGGCCGCGAGCGCTGTCACCGTCGCCAGCAGCGGCAGATCGGCTCCGGCCGCCGCCTCGACGAGGGCATTGCCCAGACCCGGATACGACAGCACCGCCTCGACGGCGGCCTCCCCGAGGATCACGACGGGCAGGTAGATGACAGCGGGCGAACGCACAGCCGACAGGACACTCGGCAGGATCGTGCGCACTCGTGCTGAGGAGGGCAGTCCCCGGCCGATGAGGGCTCGCGCCCACGGTGTCGACCACACCTCGGCGGCGGCCGACCTGGCTGCGGCGATGAGCATCGCCGACCAAGCCAGAGCGATCGTGAACGACACTGCCGGGATGAGGGTGATCGGTGCGCTTGTCGCGGGGTTGGGCAGCTGGGACCCGAAGCCCACGACGATGAGCAGCGCGATGAGGAAGGAAGGCACAGCTAACCAGGCTCCGATGACCCCCGAGGTCACCGGGTTATGCGCGAGACCGGGAAACCGCGCCAACAGGATGCAGACGACGGCGACGATAACCCCGGTGAGCACCACGGCGGTGGCCGTGGCGGCCACGGTGTTGAGGCCTCTGCCGGCGACCACCTCGGCGACGGGCTCATGGAGGATCCGCGAATATCCGAGATCTCCCGTGGTCACCGCTGTGACCATCCACTGCCACCAGGCCCCGAACCAGCCGCCCGTGTCATAGGCGGTCACGAGGTCCGCACGAGCCTGCGCCGAGGCGAACTCCCACCCGGCCACCGTGTGTGCTAGTGGATTGGCCGGGGAGATCGCGGCCAGGGCGAAGACTCCGGCCCCGCCGGCGAGCAGGGCAAGGATCATCCCGCCGAGGATGATGCCACCTCGGCGCAGGATGTGTGCCGGTGAGCGGGACGGACCCGCCGACCTGCTCGATCGGGGCTGCCTCAGCTCTTCCTCCAGTCGGCCAGGTTCCACCAGGGGCCCCAGTCGGAGCCGTGGACGTGGGGTTCGAAGGTGGTCTTCGGGACGTCCCAACCCTGGGTGTCGGCCACGTAGGTGTGTTCGAGGAAGGCCACGATGAGGTAGCTGGGTGCGTCCATGTACTTATCCTGCACGGACCGGTAGTCGGCGTCGGCCTTCTTCTCATCGGTCTCGACCGCGGCATGGTCGAGCAGCTTATCGGCACCCGGGACCTCGACATTCGAGGGATTGTCGAAGACCCCCGAGGTCTTCGTATGGGTGTGCAGGGAAGCGCTGATCTGGTGGTCGATGTTGTAGGGCTGTTCTCCGCCGGCGTAGACGATCGCCAGGTTGGCCATGTCCTTCTCGATCTCGTCCCATTCCATGGCCTTGACCTTCATCGTGATGCCCAGAGGTTTGAGCTGGGCGGCGATTTCGGCGGCGATGTCTCCGCGCACGGTGTCCCCGGCCGGGTAAGTGACGTCAATGACGGCTTGTGTACCGTCCTTGCTCCGCGGCCCGTCGCCTCCGGCCTTCCAGCCGGCTTTGTCGAGCAGCTGCTTCGCCGCTTCGACATCGTGGTCGAATGCGGCGGATGGTTCGTAGGCGTCGCCGTAGAATTCGCCGACCGGGGTGGAGGCGGGCGTGCCGTGACCGCCAAGCACCTCGTCGACGACCTTGTCCCGGTCGATGGCTAAGTTAAGAGCCTTTCGGACGCTGGCATCGGAGGTCAGCGGGATGTCACTCGGCAGGGTGAGTCCGCGCCAGTCGGCGGTGCGTGCGGTATAGATCTTCTGGTCCTCGCCCTTGATCTTCTCCGCCGAACGCGGGGGCACAGCGGCGCCGGAGACCTTCCCGTCCTTGACCGCGGCGGCCAGGGCCGAGGTGTCGGAGTATCCCTGCAGGGTCACCGATTTCACCTGCGGGGTGGTGCGCCAGTAGTCATCGCGGGCCTTGAGCACGGCGGTGTCGGCGTTGAGCGAATCGAGGGTGTACGCACCGGTGCCCACGGGTGCGGAGTTGACCTTCCAGTCCGCCGCGGGTGTGCCCTCTTCGATGGCTTCCGACGGTAGGATTCCCACAGCCAGGCGGGAGGTGAAGCTCGGTGTGGGCTCGTCGAGTTCGAAGACGACAGTGTGCTCGTCTGGGGTCTTGACGTCCTTGATCATGCGGAAGGCGTCGACGGATTCGGAAGCCGACTTCGGGTCGATGATCGCCTCGTAGGTGGCGGCCACATCCTTGGAGTCCAGCGCCGTTCCGTCGGAGAAGGTGACGTCATCGCGCAGCTTCACAGTCCATTTCGTAGAGTCCTCGTTCGCACTCGGCTGGGCTGAGGCCAGTGCCGGCGCGAGCTCGGGCATCGCACCGGATCCCGAGTCCTCCTGCAGACGCAGGAGACCATCGTAGAAGGGCGAGTTGCCGTCGACGGAGTACCCGTTGACCGGGTTGTACCCGCCCAGGTTCTCCGTGCCGATGACCAGCTCCGAGTCACCGCCGCTGGGTGCCTCGCACCCGGACAGCACCAGGGCCAGGGCGCCGATGCCTGCAGTCCAGGCCACAGCCTTCAGCGCGGTCTTGTGCTGTCGAACCCTTGTCATCTCGCCTCTTTCTGTCAACTGTTCTTTACCGATCAGCCCAAACACCGACGAGGTGGGGGCAGCAGTCCCAGCCCCCACCTCGGCGCCGGTGGTTCTTGTTCTGAAATTATCAGTGCGCGTGGGCGGCTTCGCCCTCTTCATGCGTGTGCATGAAGCCGCCGCCTTCGGCATCCTCATCGGCGTGGAAGTGCGGTGCCATCGGGCCCGGATCGACAGGGGTGTGGTCACCCTTGACGAAGCGAGCATGGACCTCGCGCACCCAATCGGCCAGGGCGTGGACGGTGTCCTCCTGCTTGCGAGAGACGCCGAGCACGGGTCCGCCCTCACGTGCATCCCTGGCATCGGCGAGCATCTGCTCGACGTCGACGTCAACATGGGGGCCGAGGTCGATCTTGTTGATCACGAGCAGGTCGGCACGGCCGATTCCCGGCCCGCCCTTGCGAGCCACGTCGCCGCCGCCGGCAACGTCGAGGACGAAGAGCTGGGCGTCGACGAGAGCCGGGGAGAAGGTGGCGGTGAGGTTGTCTCCGCCGGATTCGATGAGCACGATGTCGAGGGGATCGAAGTCCTCTTCGAGTGCTTCTACGGCGAGCAGGTTCATGCTCACATCATCGCGGATCGCGGTGTGCGGGCAGGCACCGGTCTCGACGGCGCGGATGCGCTCCTCGGGCAGCACTCCGGCCGCCTTGAGGAAGCGTGCGTCCTCATCGGTGTAGATGTCGTTGGTGATGACGCCGATGCGGAACTCCTCGGCCAGGGCCGTGCAGATGTTCGCGATCGACGAACTCTTGCCGGTCCCGACGGGGCCGGCGATTCCCAGGCGCAATGCGCGTTTTCCTGTACTCATGATCTTCCTCCTAATGCGTGTGTGACAGATGTGGTTCGTGATGGTGCGGGTGGGGTACGGCAGTCACCGGGGTACGGCCGACCATCCGGTCTGCCTCCCCCAAGGTTCGCCGAGTTCGGCCAGTGACGCGTCGAGGCGTTTGCGCAGCGCCAACGCATCATCGCCGAGTGCATTGATCTGCACGCAGGTCTCATCGATGGGCAGCAGCGCCGAACGCGGATCGGAGATCGCGGTCGCCTGTGGCAGACCACCCTCGGGTTCGACGATGACGACCGAGCCGACCCCCAGCGCACCGCCGGCCACGGCCGGTGAGTCGAATCCGATGCTGGCCGGACCGAGGTCGAAGCGTTGGATGCTCAGCGGGCGACCACCTCGGCGAACGTTGAGGCGCGAGCTGAGGTTGCCGGGGTCCTCACCGTGACGTCCGAGGACGAGTTCCTCCCGGTAGAACAGGCGGGCATCCTCGGCCAGGTCGATGTCGACCTGATGGGTGTGGTCGCAGGCTTGGGCGGCGATGACGGGTTCGGGTACCCAGATGAGGGTGCCCCCGGCTTCGACCGTGACCCGGCAGTGCATGAGCGAAGGTGCGCCGTGGGCGCCGGGCAGGACGAGAGTGGCCGAGACCTCGCGGATGAGCAGTGTTGAACCGGCACCGACATGGACATCGAAGACGTAATGGTCTCCGCCTAGCGGACCCGCGGCCGCGGTCGTCAGAGCCACTCGGGCAATGTCCGGGTCGCCGTCGACGTAGGGTTCGAAGCCGCTGGCACCGGTGGGACGCGGCACCAGCGGCGCCTGCCGGCGCAGGCCGGAGACGCGGGACCGAGGTGCTCCCGTACGACCGGTGCCGTCGAGTTCCGTGGCCACGGAGGCTCGGCAGGTCATGCCGCTGGCAGAGCCGTCAGAGCTGGCGAAGCCGGCAGTCTGGGACCCCGTCGTCCGGTGAGCCAGCGGTGCCGTCTCGTCGTTATGAGGCGAAGAGTCGAACATTGTCCCCCTCGTGCAGTTCGGAGGCGAAATCGGACAGCGGTGCGCTCAGCGCCGGAATCTCGGCCGCACTTCCTCGACCCAGTTCAGCCGCTTTGTCGGCGGCGGCATCCAGATCGGCGGCAAGGTCGATGACGGCACCGTGGGCTTGGAACGGGTCGATGTGCATGAGCTTCACCGCGGCCGTGGCCGGCCCGGTCACCGCCTCATGCAGCACCACTGCCGCCGTGTCCGCGGCGTCCAGTCCCAGCACACGACCGATGACGCCGTAGACGAGCGGCTGTTGGAGTCCCTTCGGGAACTCTTCGAGCAGCGGATGCGGGTGGATGCTGCGCATCGACCGCAGGAGCAGGGTCCCCAGCCACGCGCCGATCCGGCGCAGGGCCGGAGACGGGGTGCGGGCGAGGAGCTCGGCATCAAGCTCGGCCAGGGCCGCTTCGACCTCGGACGTGATGACGCCGGACCCAGCTCTCGCCTCGGCGTCGGACCGATCCCCCACCGAGTGCCAGGCGGCAGCGGCGAAGGCGGCGTTCATCAGGCCGGTGGTGTGCAGTCGCCCGCGCAGGAAATCGCGCAGACCGTCCACATCGTTCACCCAGCCCTGCCGGATCGCCTGTTCGAGCCCGCCGGAATGAGCATAGCCGCCCGAGGGCAGGCGCCCATCACCGAGGATGAGCAGTGCAGCGCGTGTTCTCATCCGCCCCTTCCTCAGAACAGGAAGTAGCGCTGAGCCATGGGCACGAACTCGGCGGGCCGGTGCTCGATGAGCTCTCCATCGACCTTGACCGCATAGGTGTCGGTATTCACCTCGATGTGCGGGCGGGCCGAGTTTTCGATCATGTCGTCCTTCGTCACCTTCCGCGTCGAGGTGATCGGCACGAAGTCGCGCTGGACCTTATCGAGCTTGCCCGCGATGTCGTCCTCGATGGCCTGCTCGGACACGAACGCAAGGCTCGTGGCTGCCGCCGAGGCGGACCGGAAGTTGAAACCGAGACGTTCGGACACCGGCTGTGGGGTCGGGATCGAAGCGTTCGGATCACCGAGTGCGGCGACCGCTGCCATCCCGCCCTTGAACACTGTGTGCGGCCGGACGGCGAACATCGACGGCTGCCAGAGCACGAAGTCAGCAAGCTTGCCCGGTTCGATCGATCCGACATAGGAGTCGATGCCGTGGGCGATGGCCGGGTTGGCCGTGTACTTCGCGATGTAGCGCCGTGCTCGGTTGTTGTCGGCCCGGTCGTCTCCGGCCAGGGGCCCGCGCAGCTTCTTCATCTGATGGGCCGTCTGCCAGGTGCGCATGGCGACTTCACCGATGCGACCCATCGCCTGGGCGTCGGACGACATGATCGACAGGGCCCCGAGGTCCTGGAGCACGTCTTCGGCCTCGATGGTGCCGGCCCGGACACGCGATTCGGCGAACGCGAGGTCGTTGGGCACCTGCGGGTTGAGATGGTGGGCGACCATGACCATGTCGAGGTGCTCATCGACGGTGTTGACCGTGAATGGGCGGGTCGGGTTCGTCGAGGCTGGGAGCACATTGAGCTCCGAAGCGACCTTGATGATGTCGGGTGCGTGCCCGCCTCCGGCACCTTCTGTGTGGAAGGAGTGGAAGGTCCTGCCGTCGACGGCCTTGAGCATGTCCTCAACGAAGCCGGCCTCGTTGAGAGTGTCCGAGTGGATGGCGACCTGGACGCCGGTGTCATCGGCCACGGACAGGGCCTTGTCGATGACGGCCGGGGTAGCGCCCCAGTCCTCGTGGATCTTGAAGCCGGCGGCACCGCCGCGCAGCTGTTCGTACAGGGCCTCTTCGTTCATCGTGTTGCCACGACCGAGGAAGAGGACGTTGACCGGCCAGGGGTCCATCGACTCGAACATCCGTGCCAGCCACCAGGGGCCCGGGGTCGCCAGCGTTGCCTTCGAACCCTCGGTGGGTCCAGTGCCGCCGCCGACCATGGTCGTCGTGCCGGCCATGAGGCCGACTTCGAACTGGTCGGGGCCCACGAAATGAACGTGAGTGTCGATGGTGCCCGGTGTCATGATCAGACCATTGCCGCTGGCCACCTCGGTGTTGGGGCCGACAACGAGGTCCGGGTGGACGCCATTCATCGTGTCCGGGTTGCCGGACTTGCCGATCGCGACGAACTTGCCGTCGCGGATGCCCACGTCGGCCTTGACGACTCCCCAGTGGTCGAGGATGATCGCACCGGTGATGATCAGGTCTGGGGTTCCCTCAGCGCGAGTGCGTGAGGACTGAGCCATCGATTCGCGGGCGGACTTGCCGCCGCCGAAGACCACTTCGTCGCCTCCGACGCAGTAGTCCTTCTCGATCTCGATGACGATGTCTGTGTCGGCCAGGCGGACACGATCACCGACGGTGGGGCCGAACGATGCAACGTATTCGGACCTCGATATGTCAACCATCCAACTCTCCTCTGCATTCTCCGCGGAATCCCAGTGCGATGCGTGCACCCTGGATCGGGACGAGTTCGACTTCCTCGTCTGCGCCGGGTTCGAAGCGCATCGCACCTCCCGACATCACATTCAGCCTCTTTCCCCACGCTCGAGCTCTGTCGAATTCGAGGCCGGGGTTGACCTCGGCGAAGTGGAAATGCGATCCGATCTGGATCGGCCGGTCGGAGACGTTGGCCACGTGCAGTGCCGTGACTGCGAGTCCCGCATTGATTTCGATCGGTTCTTCCTTGAGGAAGATCTCACCCGGGATGACCCGATCCGCCGAGGTGACCGGTGCGTCATGCTCCTGCCTGGGAGCCTGACGTGAACCACCGCCTGGGCGCCGGGGCTCGCTGGGACTGCTGGGGCCCGACGACGGGTGACGCTCACGGTCGTTGTCGATGCCCGGCTCGACGATGACCATAGTTTCCGGCTCGTCGTATTCACGACCGGGATCATCGGTTGCGTGCTCGGGCTCGACCTCGCGGTCCTTCGGCTGCAGCTCTTCGTTTTCGAAGGGATTGTCGTTGACTGTGGCCTCGTCCGTGTTCTCGCCGGGGGCGTTCTCGTTGCTCATCATTGGAGCGGCCCTGTCACGGTCACGAGTTTGGTTCCGTCGGGGAAAGTCGCCTCGACCTGAACTTGGGTGAGCATTTCCGGTACCCCTTCCATGACGTCATCTCTGCTGAGTACATGTCGGCCCGATTCCATGAGATCCGCGACGCTGCTGCCGTCCCTCGCACCTTCGAGAAGGTAGGAGGTGATGACGGCGGTCGCTTCGGACAGGTTGAGTTTGAGGCCGCGTTCTTTGCGCTCCAGGGCCAATTTCCCAGCCGTGTAGATCATCAGACGCTCTTGCTCATACAAACTGAGAAACACTTTTCCCCCGGTGCGTTCGAAAGGTATGTATCAATTCGCAAAGGTGATGTGAAAGCTGCCTGTCACACCGGGCACTCGAGACCCGGGCAGGGCACGTCGAATGACGCCCTGAAGCAGCGTCTCACCCGCGAGAATACGCTCATGCACGCAACTTGACCCATCACCCTGGGGCAGTCAAGTCCACGACGAAGGTCGTCTGGATTCGCAGTGTCAGCGGTACATGCCTCGCCGCCTTCAGTGCCGTGGATGCGTCGTCGCTGCGCCCGACGATGGCAGCAACGACGCGCCTGACGAGGGTGTCGAAGACACGCGAGATCAGGCGCGTGTCCAGGCGGGTGTCCGCCCCTCCGCGACCTGAATGATCACCTTCTGCGCCCTCGTCGATCACCTTTGGTGCAAGAAGCTAGTTTGCAGACTGGTTTCCTGCACCAAAGGTGATGAAGACCTGGAAGAAGCCCCCGTGCAGGCCAACTGCGCGGCCGCACAGGACACGTGGATTCAGCGTCACTGGTGCATGGGCTCATCCGTCGTCGCATGAACTCATCGAACGGCACCCGTAAATTTCCTCAGCTCGGGTGCTTGGGCGTACAGCTTCGTTGCGAAACTGTTCAGGTGAAGTAAGTCCTTGAACCTCATGCGAATAATCGTGTAGCCCATGGACAGCAGTCGGTTGTGCCGGTCGCTCTCTTTGTTCATGGCCGCCCGGCCTTCGACCAGATACTTGCCTAGGCCATCGACTTCGATGATCGTCTTCGTCTCCTCATGTAAGAAGTCGACGCGGCCGACGAAGCCCCTGGCATCGCGAATGCTCACCTGCTGTTCAAATCCGCTGATCTGAAGAGCATGCAGGTCAAACGAACAGAAGCTCTCGGCGATGCTCTCGGACATCGGGTTGAGTACGTCGACCATCCGCTGTGCTGTCGCTCTGCCGGATGGGAGACGCGCGATGGCAGGGTACCAGTTCTCCACAACCCTTCCACGCGCAAGTCCCCCGAACCCAGATGGATATCCGAACCGAAGGTCGCGTTCCCCCTCGGCTCCTAAGACGGAAGCACGAAGCACTGCCTCCATGGCCGCGAACCCCGCCTGCTGTCCTTCCTGGCGCACGAGGTCCAGAGAAGTTCTGATCGGAGATGTGAGGGCCAGGTGGGAGAAGACACATTGGTCTGCCTTGTCGACTGTCCGCACGGTTCGAATGATCTCTCTCGACCGCGAGGCGCTGGTGGGATGGACGACGAAGATCGGGCCAGATCTCACTCCGAAGAGCGGAATGTCGTGGATCAATGCCGCCGAGGTTCCCCAGACTGTATCGCCGCTTCGATATCTCGAATAGCTGAGAACGCGCAGTCGACGCAGCTGCTCCTGGTACGAGAAGTCATCTTGAAGCTGGGCGGTCGTCTTCTGCGAGTGCAATTCAATCCAACTCGGATCGTCGATGAACCGTGCGATCCTTCGGTGAGCGATGTTCGGACAGTCGAGCAGGACGGTGTACACGCCGCGACACAGTCTCCGTATGCAGCATCCCTGAGCCTGACGAATTGTTCGAGTCGACACTCCTGCCGATACAAGGTCCCTGCAGTAGACGATGTTGTACATCCACCGATCATGAGCCGCAGAGGTCAGAGGATGCCAGAGTCAATTATGTGGCTGTGGACAAGCTCCAGCCATCCACAACCGATCCGCACATGAGTCGCCGGACTCTCCACAGGAGTTCTGCCCTGATTCGCGCGGCTTAGCTAGGACAGAACGATTCGCTCAACTCACCACGACCTACGGAGCCCGACGATCGCCGCGACTCTGCCGATCACCTTTCGTACGCGTTTCGATCACTTTCAGTGCACGCGACCAGTCTGCAAACTGCTCTCCTGCACCAAAGGTGATCGACACCGCGAATCACCCCGCAAGGAGCAGCACCCCGGCGCCGCATCCCGCCCCACGCCCGGCGCCAGCACCCCGGCGCCGCACGTCTCAGTAGTACACGGCCAACCGACCGCGCGGCCCGTCGATGACTTCCACGGGGGTATCGAAGACGCGTGAGAGCACCTCGGGGGTCATGATCTCCTCAGGCGTTCCGAACTCGACGACGCTGCCGGTCTTCACCGCACAGATGTGATCGGCGTAGTGTCCGGCGAAGTTGATGTCGTGGAGGACGATGACGATGGTCCGCCCCATCTCAGCGGCGGCTCGGCGCAGGTGCTGCATCATCTGCACGGAATGTTTCATGTCGAGGTTGTTCAGCGGTTCGTCCAGCAGCACATAGTCGGTGTCCTGAGCCAACACCATCGCCACGTAGGCCCGCTGCCGTTGGCCGCCGGAGAGTTCGTCGATGAACCGGTCCTCGAGGTCGTTGAGCTCAAGGAAGTCGATGGCCTGAGAGATGATCTCCTCATCGGCGGCCGTCAGACGTCCCTTGGAATAGGGGAAACGGCCGAAGCCGACGAGCTGGCGGATCGTCAGCCGTGTGATGAAGTGGTTCTCCTGGCGCAGGATGGAGACGATCTTCGCCAAGTCCTTCGACTTCGTCGACGACACGTCGTATCCGGCGACCTCGATCGCCCCGTCATCGATGCCCAGCAGACGGCCGATCATCGTCAGCAGCGTCGACTTCCCGGCACCGTTGGGCCCCACCAGCGCGGTGACTCCCCCGGCGGGGATCTGCAGATCAACCGGTCCGATCTCGACGTCGTTGCTGTAGGACTTGCGGACATCGCGCAGCGTGATCACAGGCGACCCTTTCTCATGATGACAAAGAGGAATGCGCCGCCGCCGACGACCTCGATGATGATGGATACGACGCCCTCGGCATAGAACAGGTTCTTCATAATGAAGTAAGCCCCGCCGAGGACGACGAAGCCGAGGAGGCCAGCCATCGGCAGCACGTATTTGTGGTCGTAGGTGTCGGAGAACTGATAGGCGAGCATCGCGACGAGGAAGCCGAGGAAGATCATCGGTCCGATCATCGATACAGACACTGCCATGAGGATCGAGACGAAGAACAGGATCTTCATCATCTCGAACCGGTGGTTCAGCCCCAGATTGCTGGTCGTATCCCTGCCCAGGGCGAGGACGTTCAGCCGGGAAGAGCTCAGGTAGATCGCAGCGCAGGCGAGGAGGCACAGTGGGATCGAGACAGGCAGATAGCTGGCGTCCGAGTTCGAGATCGAGCCGAAGAGTCTGGCCGAGAGCACGTCGAATTCGCTCGGCGTCAGGGTCCGCTGCATGAATGTCGCGATCGATCCGAGGCCACCGCCGATGACGACGCCGATGAGGAGCATGATCGCGATGTTGCCGTATCTGCCCGAGAGCAGCCATCCGTAGAGTGCCAGCGACAGTCCCACCATGAGCAGCAGCTGCACGGTGAAGGGGACCAGCCCCTTGAGGTCGACGATCGCTGTGACGCCGAAGAAGTACATCGCCCCGGTCTGGATGGCCACGTACAGTGATTCGAAGCCCATGATCGAAGGCGTGATGATTCGGTTGTTCGTCACCGTCTGGAATGCCACGGTCGCGAACGCCTGACATAGTGCGACGATCGCGATGACGACGAGGTTCTTCATCCGCAGCTCGGCGATGAGCCAGAACCCCTCGTCGGTGATCGGCAGGGGGTTGTCCCAGGCCAGGAGCCCCAGGGCGATGGCCGCCGAGGCGATGACGAGCCCGAACATGATCGTCCAGTACCGCCGTTTGACCGTGGGAGTCGCCAAAGACCCGGATGATCGCCGAGGCGGCCCTCCGTCCCGCTTCACCGTGATCGGTCGGCGCTTCTTCGGGGTCGGTCGGCGCTTGGCCGACCTCGACTCCTGCTTCCTGGAATTCACCCGGTTCGCGGCCGACGGCAGCGTGGATTCTGTCGTTTCGGTCGTTCCTGTCGTTTCTGCAGTCATGGCGCGCCTCATCCTCGCTTCCGCTGTCGCAGGAGAAGTCCGACGAACACGGCGGCGCCGACGACTCCGAGGATGACGGAGACCGGCAGTTCGAAGGGCATGATGATGATTCGGCCGATGAGGTCGCAGATCGTGACGATCGCGATGCCCAGCAGGCACACCCAGGGCAGGTTGCTGCGCAGGTCGTCGCCGCGGATCATCGAAACGACGTTGGGCACGATGAGGCCGAGGAACGGCAGGCTGCCGACCACGACCGTGACGATGCCCGTGGCGGTGGCCACGAGGATGGTGCCGATGAGGATGATCTGGCTGTAGTTGACTCCGACGTTCGTCGCGACCTCTTTGCCCAGACCTGCGACGGTGAAGCGGTCAGCGGTGATGAAGACGGCGATGACGACGATGACGACGACCCAGAGGATTTCGTACTGCCCCCGCAGAATCGACGTGAAGCTGCCGGCGAACCAGATGCCCAGGCTCTGGAGCATATCTGTCTGGACGGCGATGAAGGTCGAGATCGCGCCGACCACCGCGCCGACCACCGCGCCGAGCATGATGCCGACGATGGGCACGATGAGTGATGATTTCAGCGAGACTCGGCGCAGGAACAGGAAGAAGACGAGCGTGCCGATGAAGGCGGCGAAGACGGCCCCGATCATCCGGGCCAGGATCGAGGCATCCGGGTAGATGATGACAGTGAGCATGAGTCCGAGGCCGGCCCATTCCGTGGTGCCGGTCGTCGTCGGCTCGACGAAGCGGTTCTGAGTCAGCAGCTGCATCACCAGACCGCACATGGCCATCGCAGCACCGGAGAGAACGAGTGCGATGGTGCGCGGCACACGGGTTATCTGGAACATCTCTGCACCGCCGTCGCCGCCGAAGACGTCGTAGACACCGGTGAAGAGGGAGACTACGAGGAGCAACGCGACACCGATGAAGCCCGCGAGCAGCTTCCAGCTCAGCAGTGGGTTCTTCGCCGTGCCAGCAGGGCTGGTGATCGGGCTCTTCACTGCCTCGGGGGCACTGGCCTCGGGGCCCTTCGCCGCCCTGCCGTGCGCTGCGGCACCCGACTTCGCCGAGGCGGTGCTCGTGTCCGTGGTTGCGCCACCCCGCCCATCGGGTGGTCTGTTGTCTGTGCTCGTCATCCGGTCGTTCTCATTCGTGACAAGGCGGTGGATGGGCCGGGGCTCATCCACCGCCGTAGTGGCGCTCCCAGATCAGGAGGCTTTCGTCGTGCTGGTCTTACTTCTGCCCTTCGAGCTGATCCGCGAAGGTGTCGAAGAACTCCGTGTACGTCTGGATGCCTTCATTGAGGTAGGTGTCCTCTGGGAAGTAGACGATCTTGTCGTCCTTGATCGCGGGAACGTCTTTGAGCGCTTCAGACTTCTCGAGGACTTCGGCAGCCGGTGCCGAGCCTTCATCGCGTTTCTCGGGCGCGAATGAAGCATCACGATCCATGACGATCATGAGATCGGGGTCGGAGTCTGCGATGGCTTCGACGGAGATGTCATCTCCCTGGTGATCTTCGCTGCTCGCATCGACTTCGAGGGACGGGGTCAGGTCGAGGATGTCGAAGACCGGTCCGACGGTGCGTCCGACCGAAGGTGCGGAGTAGCCGATGTCACCCGCCGAGGTGATTAGGCCCATGGCCTTGTCGTTGCTGTCATAGGCGGTTTTGGCTCGCTCGACCGCGGCATCGTAATCCTCGATGATCTTCTTCGCCTCATCCTGTTTGCCGAAGACCTCCCCCAGAGTTGTCGTCTGGCGTTTGAGTTCGGAGCCGAAGTCCTCACCGTCGCGAGGGTCGAGTTCGAGCACGGTGGCCTCGGGGGCCAGCTTCGCGAGGTCGTCGTGGAACTGCGAGAATCGCTGACCGTTGATGATGAGGTCTGGTTTGGCCTCGACGACCTTTTCGAGGTCGGGCTCGCGGTGCGAGCCGAGGTCGAGGACCGAGTCGTCTTTCGTGTAGCTGAGATCTGAGGACATCAGGGAAACAGCGCCGGCACTGAGTTCGATGCCCCAGGTGTCGAGAGTTTCGAAGGTGCGGTTGTCTGTGGCAACTACAGAGGAAGGCGGGCTCGCCACGGTCTGCGCACCGTTGTTGTCCTCGATGTCGATGGTGCTGCCGGAAGCTGCGTCGGCGCCGGTGTCTTCGGCGGCAGCTTGGCCGCAGCCGGCCAGTGCGAGTGCAACCACGCCGGCCAGGGCGCTGAAACCTGAGTTGCACAGGTTTAGTTACCCTGGCGGAGTCAAGGTGATTGGCCAGTCGGTAGCGCGTCGAGGAGTTCTCTCGCCGCCGGCGGGATATCCGGGGCGAACGTGATCTCCTGATCACCAATGACGCCAGTGAACTCCCGCAACGGACGCAACGTCGTGATGATCTTCTTCAACGACACCCCTGACGCGTCTTGCATAAACCTCGCCACACCCAAAGCAGTGAACACGACCGTCAGATGAGCCTCGATCGCGTCCCGGGTCCGGTGAAACATCGGCCGTGCGTTCAGATCTGTTTTCGACATCCGAAACGACTGTTCGACATGCCAGAGGTCGTGATAGCTGCCGATGACCTCCCTTGCCGGCATGATGGTCTTTGGAATATTGGTGACGTATCCCTTGAACCCGGAGAGCTTCATCGCCCGGTCATAGGCCTTCTCGTCGAAGACCTTCTCCGCTCCCTTGGTTTTGACGAACCTCGCTGATTTCGGTTGCGAGTCTCCCTCGATGATGCTGATAGCTCGGTTGCGCTGCAGATTCAGAGTCTGTTCGTCACGCATCGCTCTCTTGCGTCGGTACTGCCACACCGCCCGCCACGCATCCGGAAACGACTCCGCGTCCCAGACGGGTTCCGACCTCGTTTGTGTTCGGTGTGGGGCAAGTCGTTTCTGGCCACGAGGAGTGATCGTATCGATGACGGTCTGGTCATCGGCCCACTCGCCGTTCCAGGCGAAAAACGTTGCCAGGTCGTGCGGGGCCTTGACCTGCCTGGAACCAACAATGAACCGCAGGCCTGCGTCATCGAGTTCAGTCAAATTCTTCGACGAGAGCATTCCGGCATCGGCAGCCACGACCATGTCCGATACTTGGTGGCGGTCTTGGAAGCGTTTGATCACGGGAATGATCGTGTGGGTCTCTGCTTTGTTGCCTTCGAAGCACCCGATCTCTAACGGGAACCCTGTTCGATCAACGAGGAGTCCGACAACGATCTGTGGATCGACTCGGCGTTCTTTGGAGTATCCGACCTTTCGCAGACTGTCTTCCTTTTCAGCCTCAAAATATAAGGTGGTGACGTCGTAGAGCAACAGACTGATCCCGGTCGTAGCCACTGAGTAGTCGAAACACTTCGCTGCGATCTGGTCGCGATAGTTGTGGTCGCGGGCGCGTTTGAGGCAGGTCAGGAACGTGTTGCGGTGAACGACATCAACACCGAGCTCGGAAAGGACTCTCACGCTATCGGATTTCGAGGTGGGTTCGATCAGGCGGGCGAGGACGAGTTGGAAGAAGGCTTCGTCATCAACAGTGTCGAACCCTAACCGTTGGTAGGCGGCGCGGATCGTATCGACGATGACTTGCGACCGACTCGACTTCACGACCGCGGGTGCTGTGGCTGGTTTGTCGGTGTGGTCGAAGTCGAGGATTCCTTGGCCGGGGTAGAGTTTGTCGCGGCCAAGAGCCATGAGTGCTGCGAGTTCCTCGGGGGTGTGGGCAGAACCGAGGTGCTCGACGATGCGGTAGCGTCCACCTGTTTTGTCAGCGATCTGCACTGCGGTGGCCCCGGACGCTGTGGGGACCTTACGCACGAATGGGCTCATGGTCCCATTTTAGTGTCGAATTTAGTTACCCAAAAGCGCGAGTGATAACTCCCTTACCAGCACAAACATTCCACGACACCGTGAAATCACCGGTCACCTGTGCAAGTCAGGTGTCGAGAGTTTCGAAGGTGCGGTTGTCTGTGGCAACTACAGAGGAAGGCGGGCTCGCCACGGTCTGCGCACCGTTGTTGTCCTCGATGTCGATGGTGCTGCCGGAAGCTGCGTCGGCGCCGGTGTCTTCGGCGGCAGCTTGGCCGCAGCCGGCCAGTGCGAGTGCAACCACGCCGGCCAGGGCGCTGAAACGGAGACGAGACGAAACCATGGTGATCTACTTCCTGCAAAAGTCATTGATGACAGATGAACACGAACTGTGAATTAGCTTAGCCTAAGCTTCACGCAATACGTGACAGCAATCTATCGTTATTCATCTCACATTGACAATAAAAGTAGTTTATGGCCTGGTCAGACAGGGAGCACCGGTGGGTGGAGTCACCGACAGATGGGCCGCATCAGATCGAGTCGATAAGACGCCTGGCTTCCTGCTCGGTTGCCGCGGCCGCAGTGGGGCCACCGGACCCACCCCGCGACACATGAGCACCGGCTTCCGCGGCAATGACGCCGCCACCGGCATAGTCATAGATCCCGAGGCCGCGCTCCGCATAGCTGTTGACCTTGCCTTCGGCGAGCATGCAGAGATCGATGGCGGCCGATCCGCAGCGCCGGATATCGTCGTAACCCTCCATCAGGGTGAACAGCTTGGCCAGCTGCGGGCCGCGGTTGTCGCAGGTATAGGCAAAGCCCGTGGCCAGCAGCCTGCCGGAGAGTCCATCGGGCGTCCCGCGCAGACGCCGGGCAGGGATGCCAGACGCCGAATCGCCACCATTCGTCGAATCACCGCTCTCCGTCGAATCGCTACCCGACATTGATCTCCCAACCGCAGACAGGCGACCTTCAATGCGATAGGAACCACGGCCCTTCACGCCCACCCAAGTGGCATTCAAGCCCGGCGAAGCAACGAGACCGATGAGCCAGCCCTCGTCGCCCAGGCCGCGCCCGTGCGACTCGCCAGCCTCGCAGACCCCGACGGAGAAGGCATAGTGCTCGATGTTGCGCACATAGTTGACGGTGCCGTCGATGGGGTCGACGTGCCACTCCAGCGGCGCACCATCATCGCTCATGTCGAGGAGATCATTGCGGCTGGCGTCAAAGCAGTTGAGCTCACGCACGAACTGCGCATCGAAGAAGTCGATGGGATCCAGTGCCGGCGCACCCTCCTCACCGACCATCGTGTCTGCAGGGCGGACCTTCGCCAGGTACCCGCGGACGAGTGATTCGATCTGCGCATCTGCGAGAGTCACGAGGTCGTTGGGCGAAGTCTTCGTGTCCACCACCGAAGCATCAAGCTGCGCACCGAGGGAGCTGCGCCAGGCCACCATCTGCTCCCACGCCATCGCGGAGAGGTCCGAGGCGATGCGGATCAATGGCAGATCGTTGACAGCACTGGGCAGAAGGTCGGTCTCTGAGCTCATAGTTCAACTCTAGTCGGCCCCGAACGGGCTTCCCCTGTAACAACACTGCAATACAGGCCCGAGTGTGTACTTCTTGCATCTAAGCCGCTTTGATTCAGAATTCAAGGGAACTCGAAGCCTCGAGTTCAACCAACTGAACTTCACCACGGGCAACCGAAATCGATACTCCGGAACCAGGCTTCTCGATCATATGACCGCTGGGTCGAAAGAGCCGTTCACCGACCCTGGGAAATCGCCTGTCTAATGCCACATGCATGCTTTTCACAGGATTTCCACAATAAAGCACTGTTGTTATCAATCAGTAATGAAACGAATGACTCAGGTCACCATTGGGCACCCAAGGCGCACCTCGGGCGCTGATCACGTCACTGTGATGCGCAGGCCCACCGAGCACCTCGGCCCACCGGCTGTCAGCTGACGCTCAAGCAGCGCCCTCCTAACCCTATTTCGCGGGGGCTGGCACGGATGTCGCGGTCTCAGTGCGCTGGATCGGACCATGCCTGCGCACGATCTCCTGCACCGCCTGCGAGGAGGTGCCTGCCGCCTCGGCGATGGACCCGAAGGTGGCCCCTTCTTCACGAGCACGAAGAATCGCCATCACGTAATCTGTATTGACTTTGGCTCGCTGACGAGAAACCTTACGAACGGCACCAACTAAGGCTGTCTGGTCAACTGTTAATTCACGGGCGCGGCGCGACATGGTTTCTTCCCTTACTTATGTCTGTGGCTCGATGCCAGCTAGATGTGTAGTTCCATTAAATACCACGTATATGACAATAGGCCAATTATTCCCGAATTATAGAAGTTCAGGCGCATTTTCGGTCGTTTACATAACGGTTGTGTAACGTTTGCTGAATTTCCTGCTCTGCGCGATCTGGCCATCCCGCCCAGAGACGGTGCCATCCCACTCACCGTCGAAGGAGTACCTCACCGACTACTGAAGTGGCAGAATGCGGACATGACCACATTGGCTCACAGCTCCAGTGCACCTCGGAACTCTGCGGAGACAGAGATGTCTCTCGCCGATGTCCTCCTGACCGAGCTCCGGTCTGCGGGGGTTCGCGACTTCAGCGTCGATGACACCGATCGTGCCGCGTACACCACCGATGCCTCCCTATTCCGCCTGGTGCCCCAGGCAATCGTGTTCCCGCATGACGAGGCCGACGTCTCGCGCACACTGGCGATCTCGCGTCGTCTGGGAGTACCCATCACCAGCCGCGGCGCCGGCACCTCGATCGCCGGCAATGCGATCGGCACGGGAATCATTCTCGACTTCTCCCGCCATATGAATGAGGTCCTCTCACTCGACCCCGATGCGCAGTCCGCATGGGTTCAGGCCGGATGCATCCACGCTTCTCTGCAGACGCAGGCGCGGCCGCACGGGCTGCGTTTCGGCCCGGATCCCTCAACCCATACGCGCTGCACGATCGGCGGGATGATCGGCAACAACGCCTGCGGGCCACGCGCTCTGGGCTACGGGCGCACCGGCGACAACATCCTGGCGCTGGTCGTCATGCTCGTCGACGGCACCATCGTCACCCTCGACGACACCGACTCGTCCGAGCAGTTCCCGCGTCTGCATGAACTCGTGGCCGGGCAGCTGGGCACCATCCGGACGAGTCTGGGCACCTTCTCACGGCAGGTCTCCGGGTACGGGCTGGAGTCCCTGCTCCCGGAGAACGACTTCGACCTGCGCCGGGCCTTCGCCGGGACCGAGGGCACCTGGGGCATCGTCCTCGCTGCGAAGATGCGTCTGGTCAAGGACCCCACCCATACCGCGGCGGTGGTGCTCGGATTTGAGAACATGGTTGCCGCCGCACATGACGCTCCCCTGTTGAAGGACTTCCCGGTCGCAGCCTGCGAGGGCCTCGACTCGCGCATGCTCGATCGGGTCATCGAAACCAAGGGCGCCGAGGCGGTCCCCCACCTGCCAGAGGGTGGTGGGTGGCTCGTCGTCGAGCTCACCGGCGAGGACGAAGCCGAACTGGTCGATGAGACGAAGCGCCTGATCAGGGAGTCCAATGCCCTGGACTCGGCGGTTCTCGGCCCCCAGGCCGCCGCCGAGGTGTGGGCGATCCGCGCCGATGGTGCCGGCTTGGTCTCCCGCACACCCGATGGTCGTGACGCCCACGCCGGGTGGGAGGATTCCGCGGTTCCGGTGGAGCACCTCGGCGACTATCTGCGTGATCTGATGGACCTGCTCACCGAGCATGGCCTGTGGGGCATTCCCTACGGGCACTTCGGCGACGGCTGCCTGCACATGCGCGTGGACTTTCCACTCGACGATCCCGACGGGCCCGAGGTGATGCGCACATTCATGGTCGCAGCGACGAAGCTCGTGGCGCGCTACGGAGGATCCGTCTCCGGTGAGCATGGCGACGGTCGGGCCAGGTCCGAGCTGCTGCGCCTCATCTATCCCCCGGCGGTGCTCGACCTGTTCAAGGAGGTCAAGGAGCTCTTCGACCCGCAGTACCTGCTCAACCCCGGAGTCATCGTCGACCCGGATGCCCTCAGCGAATCACTGCGCCTGACCCGGCTGCCGCTGCGCGAAGAGCTGCCAGGCAAGTTGGCGATGGCCTACGAAGGAGAGTCGGCAGGGTTTGCCTCGGCCGTGCACCGCTGCACCGGCGTGGGCAAGTGCCGCGCCGACTCCGCCGATACCGGTGGAGTCATGTGCCCGTCTTACCAGGCCACCCGCGATGAACGGCACTCCACGCGCGGTCGCGCCCGGGTGCTGCAGGAGATGGTCTCCGGTGACCTTCTCGACTCCTCGTGGCAGTCCCCCGAAGTCGCCGATGCGCTCGACCTCTGTCTGTCCTGCAAGGCGTGTGGCACCGAGTGCCCGACGGGCACGGACATGTCCACGTACAAAGCGGAGGTCCTCTACCAGTCCTATAAGGGCAGACTGCGGCCGATGAAGCATTATTCGCTCGGGTTCCTGCCGCAGTTGGCGCGGGTCATCACGCCATTGGCTCCCGTGGTCAACCGAGTCTCGGGTCTGCCCGGACTCACGACCGTGGCCAAGAAGCTGTCCGGGATCGACGTGCGCCGATCGATCCCGCAGTTCGCGGCGACGACGTTCAAGAAGTGGTGGTCCACCACGGGCACCACCCCCGCCGAGGTGGGGCCCAGGAATTCGGGTGCACCTGGGGCAGGTGCCAGGGCGAAGACACGTGAGGTGATTCTGTTCGCCGATTCGTGGTCGAATCATTTCGCACCGCGCATCCTCGCCGCCGCCGTTGCTGTGCTCGAACGCGCGGGTGTCACGGTGCGCGTCATCGACCAGACCGTGTGCTGTGGCCTGCCCCTGATCTCGACCGGTCAGCTCGATGCGGCGAAGGCGAACCTGGGAGCGACGATCAGCGCGCTCGATGCCACCGGGGATGTGCCCATCATCGGGGTCGAACCCTCATGTCTGGCGACCCTCAAGGATGATTCGCAGAAGCTTCTGGCCGATGAGGCCTCGGCCCGGGTCGCCGCACGTGTGCAGACCTTTGCCCAGTACCTCCTCAGCGTGGGTGCCGAACTGCCACGGCTGGACGAGGTCGAAGCACTCGTGCAGCCGCACTGTCATCAATCGGCGATCTTCGGCAACGCCGCCGACAAGGAGCTGCTGGCCAGGACCGGCGCCACGGCGAAGTTCCTGGGCGGCTGCTGCGGTCTGGCAGGGAACTTCGGCGTCGAAGAAGGCCATTACGAAACCTCCGTCGCCGTGGCCGAGGTGGCTCTGCTGCCAGCCCTGCGCAAACAGGAAGCGCTGCACAAGCGGACACCGAACGCGGTCGGGGCTGGAGGACCAGCGGGGACAGGTGAGGCTGCCGGTGATGGTGACCGAACACGAGTCGTGCTGGCCGATGGCTATTCCTGTCGGACCCAGATCGCTGACCTCAGCAACGCCCAGGGTGTGTCGCTGCCGGAGTTGCTCGCCTGGGGCTGGGGTCTCGAACCCACTCGATGAGCGAGGGCTCAGGCACACGCTACCTGGGCTCCGGCGCACGCCGCCTGGGCTCAGGCTTTGGCGGTGAGGACCGGAACTTCGGCTTCGAGCAGGATTCGCTGGGCCTGCGAGCCGAGAATGAATTTGCCGATGGCTGAGCGTTTGCGCAGTCCGATGACGATGAGCTGAGCGTCGTGTTCTTCGACGAGCTCGTTCAGGGTTCCGGGCAGATCATCTTCGTGATCGGGCTGGAGCACCTCGACCTCGACGTCCGAGTCCTTGCCCAATGCGACGATTCGGTCGATGACGTCCTGGTCGATCTCGGTCGGGGTTCCACTGGCTCCGCGTCGTTGAGAGTTGATCACGACAGCATTGCTCGACCGAAGTTTGGCCTCTGCGAAGCCCGCACGCAGAGCCGCTTCACCCTCAGGAGCAGGAAGATAGCCAATGAGAATCGTCATAACAACAAGTATATTGGCTCTGCCCCGATTAGTTCATTCTCGTGTCATCGTGAGGACATCTCAGGGCCTTCACGACCGGCCCTGCTCACTTGGGCCTCCCGCTCATTTTGCCCGCCCGCTCACCAAGGTCGCGCAGTGCGTCCAACAGTTCCGGGGGCTGGATCACTCGACATTCCACGGGAGTCGCCGCGGTGATCACGGCCGCCCATCCGAGGTCCTCGACACCGAACTCGATGCGGGCACCGTCGTCGGTCTTCGTGATCGTCGCCGTCCTTGTAGGGAACCACGCTTTGGTCTCGGCCACTGTGGCATCGACATCCAGGATCACGGTGTGGCGGTACGCGTCGGTGGTGACGGCGGAACTCACGGCCGCCTCGGCGTCGGGATGGTCTCTGGGCGAGAAGGCGAAGGTCGTTTCGTGAACCTGAGTCATCCGATCGAGGCGGAATACGCGCCAGTCGCTGCGGGTGAGATCCCAGGCATAGAGATACCAGTGCGCGCCGAGAACCACCAGCTGCACCGGCTCCACCCGGCGCTCCATCGCCGTCGCGCGTGAGCTGTCGGCTGGCTTCCGCTTCATGTGGGTGAACGTCAGGACGCTTCGAGACGTGATCGCCGAGGCGGTCGTCATCACCGATGTCATGTCGACTCCAGGCTCGTGACCAGCCAGAACAGAGACCGCCGTGCTGATGTCCCCGATCATCTCGCGCATCACAGCAGGCAGCATTTCGCGCAATTTCGCGGTGGCCGAATCGGCGTTCGACGTACCCAACCCGGCTCCGTTGAGCAGTGCCAAGCCGAGCGCTATGGCCAGTGCTTCACCGGCCTCGAGCTGCAGCGGGGGCAGGACGGTGCGCGAGTGAGCGCGGTATCCGCCGGCCGCGCCCGGGGTTGACTCGATGACATATCCGAGCTGCCGCAGGCTCGTGATGTCACGGCGAATGGATCGCGGGGTGACACCGAAGTGTGCGGCCAGCTCAGTCGCGGAGTAGGTCCGTCCCGAAGCCACCATCCCCAGCAACGACAGCAGACGGAAATCAGCGGTCATAGCGGTCATAGCGGACAGTATATGTCCGCAATCGGTCAGATGCTTGTGTCACAGGTCCGGACGACCGGATCAACGACTGACATTCAGGAGATCCCATGCCATTCTTCGCCCCCTCAGTGACAACCGAGGCCGACGCCCTGTTCGCCTTCCTCGAGCAGCAGTGCACCCAACTCAAGCTCACTGCACGCGACCTCACTGACGAGCAGGCCCGCACCGCCCCGACTGCGAGCGCGCTGAGCATCTCCGGCCTCATAGCTCATGCGGCACAGGTCCTCAACGGTTGGCTGCTGCAGGTGAAGGCACCTGAGCGCTATATCGATGAGGAGGAATATCCGACAATCAACGACGGACTCGGCCTCGAAGGAATGTTCGATGGGTCTGCGCTCCCCGACCTCGACATCGTCGACGTGGTGGCGATCTTTGAGAAGGCCGTCGCCGAGATCGACGTGGCTCGTCGGGCCGTGGACGAGAACGGAACCGACCTCGGCACCGTCGTACCGATGCCCGGCAATCCGTGGATGCCCAAGGACTTCGTCATGAATGTCCGATGGATCCTATGCCATCTCACCACCGAGATCGCTCGCCATGCCGGACACGCCGACATCATCCGCGAGTCCCTCGATGGGGCGATCGCCTATCAGCTCAACGCCCAGGCCGACGGTCAGCCTTGGCCACCCGAGGGGTGGAGCTGAGGCCACACAAAACTGCCCGAGTCTGGAAGACGCAACTGATACCTGTTGCGTTCCCAGATTCGGGCAGCGGGCTATGTCAGCCGGCGGATGGCGATCAGGCCGCGAATACGGCGCCCTTCGACACCCTGTCGACCAGGTGGTCGGTGTAGGCAGGCATGGTGAGGAATTCGGGGAAGTCCTCGCCCAGTGCGCTCTTGCGGAAGATCTCCACAGCCTCGGTGTAGTGGTCAGCGGGGTGGCGGTCGATGACGGCGAGTTCCTCACCCATGTAGCGCTCCACCAGGTCGCGGGTGACCTGCTTCCCGTTGTCCAGTGTCACCGAGTGACGGATCCACTGCCAGATCTGTGACCGAGAGATCTCAGCGGTCGACGCGTCTTCGAGCAGATTCTCGAGTGCAACGTTTCCGTTGCCGCCCAGCCATTCGTTCATGTAGCCGATGGCCACGCGGATGTTCAGGCGAACACCTTCCTCGGTGACTGTGGTGTCCAGACCCGATACGTCGAGCATGTGCTCGGCGCAGGCGTGGGCATCGGCCCGGCGGTTGTCGAGCTGGTTCGGCTTGTCACCGAGTGCAGCGTCGAAGACCTCCAGCGCATCATTCACCAGTCCCGGTTCGGCCACCCAGGTGCCATCGAAGCCCCGTGAGGCTTCGCGAGCCTTGTCTTCGCGCATCTTCGCCAGCTCTGCAGCGACGAATTCCTTGTCCGAGTGTGTGGTCATGAGGTTGCCCATGGTCCCGATCGCGTGTGCTCCACGGCGGTGGCAGGTGGAGACGAGACGGTCGGCGAATGCCTGCAGGAGCGGCAGTCCCATTGTCAGGTGCTCACGGTCCGGCAGCACCCACTTCGGGGAATTGCGGAAGTTCTTCACCAGCGAGAACAGGTAGTCCCATCCTGCGGCGTTGAGGCCGGCGCAGTGGTCGCGCAACTCCCACAGGATCTCTTCCATCTGGAACACGGCGGTGATCGTCTCGATGTGAGCGGTCGCGCGGATGGTTCCCTGCGGGATGCCCATGTAGTCCTGTGCGAAGACGAAGATCTCATTCCACAGACGTGCTTCGCGGAAGGATTCGAGCTTCGGCAGGTAGAAGTATGGTCCCGAGCCGTTGTCGATGAGACGGCGAGCGTTATGGAAGAAGTAGAGACCGAAGTCGACCATGGCGCCCGAGGTCTCTGATTCCCTGCCCTGGTCGTCGATGCGCAGCAGGTGCTTCTCCGGCAGGTGCCAGCCGCGGGGACGCAGACCGATCGTCGGCTGTTCGCGGTTGTTCACGCCCGGCAGGTTGCCGCGGATGGCGTTGAACAGGTTGAGCTGTCCGCCGATGACGTTGCCCCAGGTCGGGCTTGTTGCGTCTTCGAGGTCGGCGAGCCAGACCTTCGCACGAGAGTTCAGCGCCGCAATGACTTCAGGTTCGGAGACGGGGCCGGTCAGCTCGACGCGTCGATCTTCGAGACCGGGTGCGCCGGTCGCTCCGGCAACCTTCCATGAGGTGTCGGCCCGGATTCCTGCGGTGTCTGGGGTGAACCTCGGGAACGTGCCGTTCCGGATGCTCTGCGCCTGACGTCCGCGGACTCCCAGCAGCTTGCCCAGACGGTCGCTGAAACGATCGTGGAGCGCTGCGATGAAGTTGAGAGCGGACTCCGAGAGGATTGTGTCGAAGCCTGGTTCGATGGGGGCGTTGATTTTGATGTGAGACATGGGGCTTCTCCTCACCCGTCGGAATGTGTGCTGCTGATGTGCGTTGCGGTGGCTGTGGTGCGGTGGTGCTCTACTGTCTGTGGTGCCGTTGGTGCAGTGGTGCTGTTCTTCGGTGGTGCTGGTGTCGCCGAGGTTGTGGTTGGATCTGTGATGACCGGTGTGCCGGCGCGGATCAACAGTGCAAACCCCGTGAAAACACTGTCGATCCGCGCCGAGTTCTAGATGACCGGTCCACCGACGAAATCGGTGTCCCTCGTCAAGTACCCGGTCGGGTCACCGAAGGCTCAGCTGAACTGAGCGGATTCGGTCGAACCGGCCAGAGCTGTAGTCGAGGACTCCGGGTTCAGTGCGGTCGAGACCAGGTCGAAGTAACCGGTGCCCACCTCGCGCTGGTGCTTCGTGGCGGTGTAGCCGCGGTCCTCTGCAGCGAACTCGCGTTCCTGCAGATCGACGTACGAAGTCATCTGGTTGCGGGCGTAGCCGTGAGCCAGATCGAACATCGAGTAGTTCAGAGCGTGGAAGCCGGCCAGGGTGATGAACTGGAACTTGTAGCCCATGGCTCCGAGTTCGCGCTGGAACTTCGCGATGGTGGCATCGTCGAGGTGCTTGCGCCAGTTGAACGACGGCGAGCAGTTGTAGGCCAGCATCTGGTCCGGGTACTCGGCGTGGATCGCATCGGCGAACTGCTTGGCAGCTTCGAGATCCGGTGTGGAGGTCTCCATCCACAGCATGTCCGCGTAGGGAGCGAAGGACAGTCCGCGGGCGATGCCTGCTTCGATGCCGTTCGTGATCTTGTAGAAGCCTTCAGAGGTGCGCTCACCGGTGACGAACTTCTGATCGCGCTCGTCGATGTCCGAGGTCATGAGCGTGGCTGCTTCAGCATCTGTACGGGCGATGACGAGGCTGGGCACGTTCTCGACGTCGGCCGCGAGGCGAGCCGCGTTGAGTGTGCGGATGTGCTGCGAGGTCGGGACGAGAACCTTGCCGCCGAGGTGGCCGCACTTCTTCTCCGAACCGAGCTGATCCTCGAAGTGCACACCGGCTGCGCCGGCGGAGATCATCGAGCGCATGAGCTCGTAGACGTTGATCGAACCGCCGAAGCCTGCTTCTGCGTCGGCCACGATCGGTGCGAACCAGTCGTCAACCTGCTTGTTGCCTTCTGAGCTCTCGATCTGGTCGGCACGCATGAGCGCATTGTTGATCCGACGCACGACCTGCGGCACCGAGTTGGCCGGGTAGATCGACTGATCTGGGTAAGTCTGTCCGGCGGCGTTCGCGTCGGCGGCGACCTGCCAGCCGGAGAGGTAGATGGCGTTGAGGCCGGCCTTGACCTGCTCAACTGCCTGGTTGCCGGTCAGCGCACCGAGTGCGTTGGTGTAGTCACCTGACTTGATGTCGGTGGAGGCCACCTGGTTCCACAGGCGCTCGGCACCGTGACGTGCCAGCGTGTGCTCTTCGATCAGCGAACCGCGCAGTTTGACGACATCCTCGGGCTCGTAGTCACGAGCGACTCCCGACCAGCGGGCATTGGTTGCCCAGTCGCGGCGGATGGCCTCAGCATCGTGCAAGCTGCTCTGCGTGGTGTTGTCAGTCATTGTTTCTCACTCCTACTCGTTCGGGGTTGGTGAGACCAGTCTGCCGTGGGCGCAAGGGGGTCGATAGAGGTTTCTTGAATGAATAATCGACAGTTTTCCGTTTTTAGAAATTTCCCCGTTCTGTCATACTTGTTCTCACTGCATGTGAACCAGGACACGATGTCGACGGGAGCCGCCATGACAAGCAACGAGATCGATCTGAAGGACACCGACCAGGAAGCCGACACCCTCAGCATCGGTAGAAGAATCAGGTTTTTTCGCAAACAGCAAGGGCTGACCCTCACCGAGCTGGGCGAGAAGGTGGGGCGCGCAGCCTCCCAGATCTCAACGATCGAGAACGGCAAGCGAGAAACTTCTGTCACGCTGTTGAGCGCGATCGCGAAGGCCCTGCACACCGAAGTCGCCGAGCTCATCGACCCCACGCCAGTCGACGGCAGGCAGGCTCTCGAACTCGAAGCCGAACGCAACCAGGCATCGCCCATGTACTCCTCTTTGGGTCTGCCACAGGTGCGGATCAAATCACTGCCCCACGACGCCCTCGAAGCGATCGTGGGTCTGCAGAGACAGCTCGGCCAGGTCCTCGAACGTCGAGCCGCGACTCCGGAGGAGGCTCGTCGGGCCAACCGGGAGCTGCGCGAGCGCATGCGTGAGAAGAACAACTACTTCGCCGACCTCGAGGCCCAGGCGGCCGAGCTCCTGCGCCTGGCCGGCTATGAATCGGGCACGGTCTCCCAACGGCAGACGGCGACGATCGCGGAGAAGCTGGGATTCAGCCTTCACTACGTTTCCGATTTGCCCACATCAACCCGGTCGATCTCGGACACGGCCAACAACCGCCTCTATCTGCCCAACTCCGATGCCGCCGCAGATCCGCGCTCCCATCTGCTCACGAGCCTGGCCGCACACGTACTCGGCCACGACTCTCCGAAGGATTTCAGCGAGTTCCTCCAGCAACGAGTCGAGGCGAACTATCTGGCTGCGGCGGTGCTGCTGCCGCAGAGCTCTGCCGTGCCGATGCTCGTGGAGGAGAAGAAGAGGCGTGAGATATCGGTCGAGCATCTGCGCGATATGTTCGGCGTCAGCTACGAGATGGCCGCCCACCGGTTCACGAATCTGGCCACCGAACATCTGGGTCTGCCCGTGCACTTCATGAAGGTTCACCGCTCGGGAACGATCCACAAGGCCTACTCCAACGACGGGCTGCCCTATCCCACGGATCCACTTGGCGCCATCGAGGGACAGTTCGCGTGCAAACGCTTCACCTCTCGCACGGTGTTCCGTGTCGCGGACAGGTTCAGCCCCTACTACCAGTACACGGACACGCCGGAGGGCTCATTCTGGTGCACCGCACGCGTACTGCCCGGCGGTGACTTCGCCATCAGTGTCGGAGTCCCCTTCGCCCACGTGAAGTGGTTCGAGGGACGCGAATCGCAGATCCGTTCCAAGTCAGCATGCCCGGACCCCGCCTGCTGCCGTCAGGCACCCGAGGATCTCGCCGAGAAGTGGGAGAACCAGGCCCTGCCTTCGGCGCAGATGCACGCATCCCTGCTTGCGGCCGTTCCGCCCGGCGCCGTCCCCGGAGTCGATGACACCGAGGTCTACGAGTTCCTCGAACGCCACTCGGGTTAGGAGCGCTCACCTCCGCCGTTCACATCAGCTTTTCGTGTCACGCGTTCGCGTCCAGGGCCTGGTCCGCGATGCGCTCCGCGGCAGCCAGCGCCGAGGTGGCCCCTGACCTGGGGAGGCTCCTGACCATGGTGAGCCTGCCGCGCGTGGTCACGCGCAGTTCGTCGACGAGCTTGCCTCCGGCATCGATTGCCTGTGCGCGGATGCCGCGCGTTCCTGGTCGGACGGTCGATGCGTCGATGGCAGGAACGAACTTACGAACCTCCGCGACGAAGGAGGAGGAGCTGACGGCCGACTTCGCACCGCGTGCCGCGGTCTTCGCAGTCTGCGCCGCGAACTTCCAGAACCCCTTGAAGCCGACTGTCGACCCCATATCGCCGAGGTCGAAACCGTGCTTGTCATAGCGTTCGCGCCCCAAGGACACGAATGTGTTCGGGCCCAGGGACAAGGAGCCATTGACGCCCCTGACCACAGACTTCCCGGTAAACGGGGTGCCGGCATCGGGAACCGTTCCGATGATGCCCCGAACCACCTCGGTGGAGTCGTCGACACTGTAGTAGTCGCTGGTGAAGGCCACGATGCGAGGCTCCTCGTCGAAGCCGGCTGCCAACGCCAGACGGTCAGCCTGGAGACCAGCGCAGACGATGACGAGGTCGAAAACCTCCGCGTCCTCGGACCGCTCCGAACGTTCACGCTCGCGGGTACTTGGCCGTTCCTGCTCACGAGCACCTGGCCGTTCATGATCAGGGGCTCCTGGCCGTTCACGTCCCGAGGCCGGGTTGGTGAATCGGTCGCTGAGGTTGCCAATCGTATCCTCGACCTGCTTGAACCAGCCCTGCTCACCGAAACGGCTGCGCAGCTCGTCGCGGAAGTCGATGACCGGCCCAGTCGAGTCCTCACCACGATATGTCCGCGGGGCCTCGTGCACCTGATCGTCGATGTCGTCGCGAACCTGGGAATGGTCGCCACTCTCCCGCCTGTCGGCTCCGGTGTCACTGGCCGCATCCGTGTCAGGCTCGGGTGCTGCAGCACACATGCGGACGCGGACTTCGTTGCTCATCACGTCCAGGCCGGTGACCTCGGTGCCGAAGCGGAAGGTACCCCCGGCTGCGGTGACATCGGAAGCGAACGCCTCGGTCAGGGCGGTGAAATCGGTGACGGCCGTGTGCGGCGAATACAGGGCGAGGACTCCCCTGGCATTGGGTTCGACCTCGCGTATCTCTTTGCGATCGAGTAGCCGGACCCCCGGGATCGCGTTCGCCTCGGCCCGGGCGAGGATCTCTTCGAGCCGGTCGGCTTCGTCGGTGGTCTGCGCGACGAGGAGCTGCCCGCACTCGCGGTAGGGAATGCCGCGTTCGGACACGTAGGGGACCAACAGCTCAACACCTCGACGGGCGAGCTTCGCTTCCGGTGATCCTGCCTTCGCATCGAGGGTGGGATCCACGATCCCCGAGGTGTGCCCGCTCTGATGTGCGCCAACACGGTCAGCCTTATCGAAGACGGTCACTTCAGCGGCTGGAAGTCGGCCGGTGATCTCCCTGGCGAGCGCCACTCCGACGATCCCGGCACCGATCACGGCCACTCGTGAAATACTCATACAGCAATCTTGGCACCGATCGCGGAGAAGGAGAAGGATGTCGACGGCCCTGAACTGGACTGGAAAGGACGCCGCCTTCGCACTCGGCGAACGGCTGGAACAGCAGAGCCACCTCGGCGAGGTTCCGCATTTCATTCGCAATGGTGACACCCACGTTCCGGACGTCGCTGAGAATATGTTGGTCGTCGGGGACAACCTGCCGGCGCTGACTGGGCTGCTGGCCACGCATCGCGGGCGGGTCAAGGTCGTCTACATCGATCCGCCGTACAACACGGGCAATGCGCTGGCGTATAAGGATCATGGGCACGATCATGCGAGCTGGCTGAACTTCATGACGCCGCGACTCATGCTCGCACGTGAGCTCATGCGCGATGACGGCGTGATCTTCATCCACCTCGACGATGGGGAGAGCGCGTGGGCGCAGCTGCTGGGGCATGAGATCTTCGGCGAGGACAATTCGCTGGGCACCCTGATCCATCAGCGCGCGAAGGGCGGCGGCAACTCCCCCTCCTTCGTCCGCGGCCACGACTATGTTCATGTGTGGGCCAAAGTCGCTGATCAGGCGGGTGCGTTCCTGACGGAGAAGAAGGCCCCGGCGAAGCTTGAGATCATCGACGGCAAACGCATGCTCGTCGAAACGGATGTGCTGCGCGCCGGCTTCGGCCGCTACGCCCGGGGTCAGGAACGCCGGCTGATGTACGAGGACATCGTCGATGTCAAAGGAGCGAAGAAGCTCGCCGAGGTGGATGCGAAGTTGGCCTCGGGTGAATATGTTCTGCGCCAATGGGGTGCCCAGGGGAAACATGCGGTCGTGCGAGTCACGCCTGCTGAGAAGGCAAGTTCGAAGCTCTACTCGATCATCAAAGCCCTGGGCGGGCAGAACGACCTCGAAGATCTCGGACTGGGTGGTATCTTCAGCTATCCCAAACCCGTCGACCTGGTCAAGACGCTCGTGGCCTCGCAGACGTTCTTCGATCCCGACGCCATCGTCCTCGACTTCTTCGCCGGGTCCGGTACGACCGCGCAGGCAGTGATGGCTGCCAATCAGAGAGACGAAGGCTCACGGAAGTTCATCCTCGTCCAGACCCCAGAACCGCTGCAGTCGAAGAATGCGCGCAGCCTCGTGGATGCGGACTCCGAGACCGGTTTCCCTGAGATCAGCAGGCTCACCGCGGAGCGGATCCGGCGTGCCGCGAAGCGCCACGACTCCGAGTTTCATTTCACGGAGATCAGGGTGGCCGAGCAGTGAACTCTCGCTGCCACTCTTGAGTCTTTCCTGGTGACGGTGTAGGAATGAATTGAGGATTATCAGTCGGCAATGATTTCGAGAAGAGTGATCCAGTGCCCACCTACGTCTACCGATGCGAGTCCTGCGGCGACACCGAACAGGCTTTTCCGATGAGCCGGAAACCGGAGGCTGTCACCTGCCCCGACTGCCACGGAACGGCCGTCTCAGCGTTCACTTCCCCTCACCTCGGCGCCGGTTCCGGGACTGTCTTCGGAGACATCGACGCCACGAAGAAGACCGCAGAGTCACCACCAGTCATCTCGCGTGTTCCCTCCTCCAGTCGCCGTACGCAGCCGGTGAACCGGGATCCGCGGCACGCCAAGCTTCCCCGCGCCTGAGGTCGATCGGCTTCGGGGGCTTTGGCGTCCTCTTTCATCTCACGATGCTGATTCATCTCATAATGCTGAGACGGGTCGCGGTCTCATGTGGACAATTCAGCTCGGATCCAGATTTCGGTCGTAGCCTCGAGGAAGACACGAACGGTTTCGCCGTCGGTCTGTGAACCGTTGTTCTGCAGATAATTGTTCCCCAGTTTTAGGAGCCAGCATGTCCGTCGTCGCCATCAATACCCTCACCGTTCCCGAAGCGGCACGCGGTGAACTCGAGAAGCGCTTCGCGGCACGCAAGCACTCCGTCGACGGCTCACCCGGCTTCGAAGGCTTCCAGCTGCTGCGTCCGGTCTCCGGCGGCGACCAGTACTTCGTCTACACGCAGTGGGCCACACGTGAGGACTTCGAGAACTGGCGCCAGGCCCGCCAGCCCGCACACGAAGCCAACGGCAAGGAGCCCGTCTCGGAGCAGGCCAATCTTCTCGAGTTCGAGGTCGTCGACCTCGGCGAGTGATCTCCAAGCAGGTCTGCCCTCACCGATCGGTGGGGGCAGACCTGTCTCAGTCCGGCCTCGTGTCAGCTCGGCTGCATGCCAGTTCGGCGGTGGAAGTCGGCCGAACTCAGCTAATCGAGCCCACGACTTACGGGGTCGGAGCTGAGCCTTAGCCTGATTTTGAGCCTGTTGGCGTCGGGGTCGGAGCCTGGGCCTGTACGCGTCGGGGCTCTGAACCGGCCGATGCGTCCGTTCGGAGGTTACTGACGCGGAACTCTCGCTTTTCCTGCTACTGTGCAGAACTGTAATAGCAGGGACATGAGAGGCACGCAATGACGCAGCAGAACACGGAGATCGACGACCGGGGCCACGGTTTCGTCAGATCGCTGGGAACGATCGATGCCCTGTTCATCGGATTCGGAGCGATGATCGGTTTCGGCTGGGTCGTCCTCACCGGCGATTGGCTCACCGGTGCCGGCACCCTCGGCGCGATTCTCGCGTTCATCGTCGGTGGCGTCATCATGTGCTTCGTCGGCACGGTGTACTCCGAGATGGTGGCCGCGATGCCGCACGCCGGCGGTGAGCACAACTACCTCATCCGGGCGATGGGCCCCAAAGTCTCTCTCTTCGGATCCTGGGCGATCACCGGCGGCTATATCAGCGTCGTCATGTTCGAGGCCGTCTCGGTGCCGAAGACCGCCGTCTATCTGTTCCCGAACCTCGAACAGATAAAGATGTGGACCATCGCCGGTTCCGATGTCTATCTCACCTGGGCCCTCGTCGGCACCATCACAGCGATCATCATCGCGTGGATCAACATCCGCGGCGTCAAGCTCGCCTCCATGGTCCAGACCTTCGTCGTCTGGTTCCTCATCATCGTCGGACTCATGCTGCTGGCCGGCGGCTTCACCGGCGGAACGATCGAGAACGCCGAACCATTCTTCTCCGGCGGTGGCGCCGGCTTCATCGGAGTGATGGCTGTCGTCCCGTTCCTGTTCGTCGGCTTCGATGTCATCCCGCAGTCCGCCGAGGAGGTCAAACTTCCTCCTGCGAAGATCGGCAAGCTCGTCGTCATCTCCGTCATCATGGCCGTGGCCTTCTACGTGATCATCATCGGCACCACCTCGGTGGCCATGCCCGCATCCGAATTGGGCACCCACGACCTCGTCACCGCCGACGCCCTCGCGTCCATGTTCGGTTCGCCCATCTGGGGCAAGATCGTCATCGCCGGCGGTCTGGCAGGCATCATCACCTCATGGAACGCATTCCTCATGGGCTCGTCCCGACTGATGTGGGCAATGGCCGCAGCGGGCATGATCCCGAAATGGTTCGGCAAACTGCACCCCAAGTACCGGACCCCGTCCAACGCGATCATCTTCATCGGAGCCCTCTCCGCCGTCGCCCCGTTCTTCGGCACAGCGGCCCTCGGCTGGATCGTCGATGCGGGATCACCAGCGATCGTCATCGCCTACTTCCTCGTCAGCGTCGGCTTCCTGGTTCTGCGCAGGCGCGAGCCGAACATGGAACGTCCATTGCGCATCGGCGGGCCGCGCAATGGTGGCTTCATCATCGGCGTGATCTCTTCTATCCTGACCTTCATCCTCTTCATCCTCTACCTGCCGATCACCCCGGTCTCAGCACAGTTGGATTGGCAGTCGTGGGCCATGTTCGGCCTCTGGCTCGCAGTCGGAGTCTTCTTCATGTTCCGCCTGCCCACCGGCATCAAGGCCGGACCGAATGCTGAAGACGAACTCCTCGCGAAGGTGAAGTCACTCCGCAGGAAGTGAAGTCGCGCCGCAGGAAGTGATGCACTGAGAGTCAGCCCGAACAACAGCGGCTGGAGAGCAGCAGCGAACAATTCTCACCTCGCAAGAGTGCGGCCACTGGCATGTCGCGCAGTGACCGCGCTCGGATCAGGTGGATGGAACCGTACAGCAGAACTTCTCCGCTAGGTAGAGCCCGACCGCTGGACTCAGGCTCTCGCCCGCCCCAGGCTTTCGCCGCGGATCAGACGGCGGCGTCGAGGCCGTTCATCTTCAGACGTTCACGCTGGCTGGGGTTGACGCTCGCTCGGAACGGCATCTCCACCACCTCGGCGCGAACGGGCTCACCCGGGGTGTCTGCGAAGGGTTCGGGGAGTTGAACCCAGTACTCGGTTCCCAGCGCACTGCTCTCGACCGGCACATGTGCCATCGCGATATTGGCTTCGAGCTCCGGTGAGTACCAGGGCGACGTCACATACCCGACCGGGTCGCCACCAGATGTGGCGCTGACCAGCCAGAAGTCGGGAGCGTAGTCTGTGATCGGCTTTCCGCCGACCAGCAGACCCACGAGCTGAGTCTTGAACGGTGGAGTACCGGCAGTGATCTGCTCACGAACCTCCTCGAGTTTCGCTTTGCCGATGTAGTCGGCTTCCTTCTTCCGCGGCACCTGGTATGAGAGGTTGACCTGGAACGGGTAGGTCTCGAAGTCCATGTCCTGACCCCACGACAGGATGCCTGCGGCAATCCTGCGGTGATGGCTGGGAGCAACGACCTTGAGGTTGTAGGGAATGCCGGCTGCGAGCACTGCGTTCCACATGTCCTCGGCGTATTTCGTCGAGTCCTTGAGGTAGATCTCGTAGCCCTTCTCTCCGGTGAACCCTGTCTGGGAGATGATGACGTCGTGCCCGCCGACCTGGGCTTCCATGAGTCCATAGCTGGGCAGCGTGCGCCCCTCTTCACCGACGAGGTCGGCGATGACATCGACGGACTTCGGACCCTGGACCTGCACCGGCGAGACATCGATCTCGGCGATGGTGACGTCGAACCCCTTGCCGACGTTGACGCCCTGCAGCCAGAGCATGAGGTCGGTGTCCGAGAGGCTGAACCAGAATTCGTCGATCGCCACTCGCAGCAGGATCGGGTCGTTGAGGATGCCTCCGGCTTCATTGCACAGGATCACGTAACGGGCGCGCATGACTGGGATTTTGGTCGCGTCACGGGTGATGACATAGTTCACGAACGCCTCGGCGTCGGGACCCTTGACTTGGATCTGACGTTCGACGGCGACGTTCCACAAAGTCACGTCGTTGACGAGAGACTGGTACTCGACCATCATCCCGCCATCCTCGCGAGGCACATAGCCGCGCGGGTGGTACATCCGGTTGTAGATAGAGGCTCGCCAGCATCCCTCTTGCATCGACAGCTCCCAGTACGGAGACTTCCGCACTCTGGTGTCAATGAGCATCTCGACTGGCGTGGGGCCTGATTGGCGTAGGTTGATTGGGACTTGTCTGTCGCTTTGGTCCACTGATGGAACGTTGTTGTCCATGATGTTCCCCCTGCTGATCAGTTCTACATTGTAGAACTCGATTCCCATATTATGGGTAGAATCAGTGTAGGATTGAAGTGTCGACGGAAGCAAGGGTTTCCATCCAGATTCATCAGCCGTCGACCACTTTCCAGGGATCCTCTCAAAGGAGCACGGGATGTCACAGGAAGTTCTGAGCACGCTGCTGAAATCCGCGCGCTATGAAATCCTTCCCACCGCCGGTGTCGTCGACCGTGTCCACGAGTACGTCGCACCCGGCCGGGTGATCACTGTGACCGCCTCGACCGGGCTGACACTTGAGGCCACGCTGTCGACCGCGGAACAGCTGCAGGCGCTCGGATTCAATGCGGTCCCCCACATCGCAGCGAGGATGGTCCAGGGCAGAACCGAGCTCGAGGAGATCGTCGACCGCATCACGCAGGCCGGCATCGATCGGATCTTCGTCCCCGCCGGCGATGCCACGCCCCCAGCCGGAGGTTATGCCGGAGCACTCAACCTCATCGTCGACCTCGCGAGCATGGCGGCACCGATCCAGCACCTCGGCGTCAGCGCCTACCCGGAGACTCACCCGCTGATCCCCGATGACGTCACCATCCAAGCGATGTGGGACAAACGCGACTACGCCACCCACCTCGTCTCGAATCTGTGCTTTGATCCCGGAGTCATCGCCACGTGGCTGGCCAGGGTGCGGGCGCGCGGCATCGAGCTGCCGCTCATCCTGGGCATCGCTGGCAAAGTGGAACTGACGAAGCTGGCCCGCGTCGCGTCGAAGATCGGCGTGGGCGAATCGACTCGGTTCCTGCGCAAGAACACGGCGACCTTCTCCCGAATGGCCAAACCTGGCGGGTACAACCCACGGAAATTCCTCGACAAACTCGCACCCATCCTGGACGATCCGACCATGGGCGTGGCCGGACTCCACATTTATACGTTCAACCAGATCAAGGACACGGAGATCTGGCGACGCAAGCAGCTCGCTGCTCTAGGACACACCGATGAGGTCCCGAGCACGTCGTGAGGCAGCACGTCGTGTGGCAGCGCGTCCTAAGACAGCAGGTGTGAGACGTTCGGTGTGCCCGGCGGACAGAGATTTCGCGTGAACCTGTCACACTTCACCGCCGCCATCCGACGTAGTGGATGACGGGCGAAAGTCGTCCGCAACATTGTTCGCCAGGGAACGTGACACACCTTCAGGAAAGGGCACTCATGGCTCGTATCAACCTCGACCAGGTCAGCAAGAAGGGCTACTCCCACGTTGCTCGACTCGATTCCCACTGCCGCACCGCTCTGGGCGATGAGCTTTACGATCTCATCAAGCTTCGCGCATCGATCGTCAACGGCTGCGGCTTCTGCGTCGACATGCACTCCACCGATCTGGAGAGTCTCGGCGTCTCGTCCCGAAAGCTCTATGCCGTTTCGGCATGGCAGCACGCCGGCGCCCTGTTCGATGAGCGAGAGCGCAGCGTCTTCGCCCTCACGGATGCGGTGACGAAACTCGGTCCGGAGACCGTGACCGACGAGATCTGGGACGAGGTGGCCAAGCACTTCAGCGCCGAACAGCTCGGCGACCTGCTTCTGGCCATCTCCACGATCAACGTCTGGAATCGCCTGGCAATCGCCACCGAGACGACCCCGCCGGTCGCCGATGGCTCTGCCGAGACAGCCGACTGATCTACATTGGAGAGGTGGACGGGATCGAGTTCGGCAGCCCAGGCGAGACGGCTGCCAGCACCGAGGCCGCCCGAGCCGGTCTCGACCGACCAGCTGCCAGAGGATGCGGTCGCGAATCGGGACCTGCTGTCGCTGACACTGCTCCACCTGGCCGAGCAGCTGAACCCGGAGGCCCGCGCGGCCTTCGTTCTCACCAGGGCCTTCGATATGAGCGCCGAGGAGGTCGCCGGAATTCTCGGCAAGAGCTCTGCCGCTGTGCGCCAGATGATCTCACGAGCCGCACGCCGGATCGATCTGGATCGGCAGGTGACTCGCACCGCGGACTCGGTGATGCTCGGTCGTCTCATCGATGCGATTCACAGCGGCGATCTGAGAACAGCACTCGGCCTGCTGCTGGCCGAGGACGCCGTGTTCTGGGCCGATGGGGGCGGCAAGGTCTCCTCTGCACTCAATCCGATCTTCGGTGCCCAGCGGATCATCCGCTTCTTCCACTCGGTCATCACCCCCGGCAGCTCCAGTGGTCAGGACTTCAGAGGAACCGTCAAGGTCAATGGTGGATTCGCCATTGCCGTCGTTCGCGCAGGACGTGATCACATCTCTGATTTCACAGGCAGATTTCTCAGTTCTCTCCGGATCGAGGCATAGCATGGCAGCAGGACGATGCTGCCCGACGCCGCTTTTGAGCACACGGAACCAACGGCGCCCGTCACTGAGATCGTGACCCGAGACTCGGGGCTCCATCGTTCGCTCGGGAGGAGATCACGATGGGACGTTTCCTGGCAATCGCTGCGACACTCGGCATTCTGGTGGCACTGGGGTGGGCGGCAGCAGTCGGACCGTGGGCCTGGTGGGTGATCGGTGCCCTCGTCGCCGCCGTCATCGTTCTCGCGATCTACGATCTCACACAGAAGAAACACGCGATCCTGCGCAACTATCCGGTAGTCGGGCACCTGCGGTTTCTCCTCGAGAGCCTACGACCAGAACTCCAGCAGTACTTCATCGAACGCAACTGGGACGGTCGCCCCTTCGACCGCGACACACGCTCGATCGTCTATGAACGGTCGAAGGGCATCCACGGAGAGAAGGCCTTCGGCACCGAGCGCGACGTCAATGCTGAAGGCTATGAATATCTCGTTCATTCCACTGCCCCAATCCCCGCTCCTGCGACGCCGCCACGTGTCATCGTGGGCGGCCGCGACTGCTCACACCCCTACAGCATGTCCCTGCTCAACGTCTCTGCGATGAGCTTAGGTGCTCTGTCGCCCAACGCGGTGCGAGCGCTCAATCGCGGGGCGGAGATGGGCGGCTTCGCCCACGACACCGGCGAAGGCGGCATCTCGCCTTATCATCTTGAGAACAATGGTGACCTGATCTGGGAAGTGGGCTCCGGATACTTCGGCACACGCACCGACGAGGGCCGATTCGACCCGGATCAGTTCGCACAGCAGAGTTCGCGTGATCAGGTCAAATGCGTGTCCCTGAAGCTGAGCCAGGGCGCAAAGCCAGGCATCGGCGGCGTCCTGCCGGCGGCCAAGGTCAATGCGGAGATCGCCCGGGCCCGAGGGGTCCCCCAGGGCGTGAAGTGCGTCAGTCCCCCGGCGCACTCTGCCTTCAGCACCCCGACCGAACTCATCGAATTCATTGCCCGCATGCGTGAACTATCTGGCGGGAAGCCCGCCGGCTTCAAACTGTGCGTCGGGTCCCGTATCGATGTGCTGGCGATCTGCAAGGCGATCAAGGACGTCGGCACGGCACCGGACTTCATCATCGTCGACGGCTCTGAAGGAGGAACGGGTGCGGCTCCTCTCGAGTTCGAGGATCACATGGGAACGCCCCTGACCGACGGGCAGCTCACCATGCACAATGCTTTGGTCGGCACCGGCCTGCGCGACCAGATCCGGATCGGGGCCAGCGGCAAGGTCGCTGCTGGCAACGACATCGTCAAACGCCTGGCCCAAGGAGCGGACTACACGAATTCGGCACGAGCGATGATGATGGCCGTCGGCTGCATTCAGGCCCAGATCTGCCACACCGGGCTCTGCCCCGTCGGGGTGACGACCCAGGATCCGAAGCGCCAGCGTGCCCTGCACGTCGGCGACAAGAGCGAACGCGTAAAGAACTACCAAGAAGCGACGGTCGAGCAGGCCGTCGAGATAATGGCATCAATGGGTGCCAGCAGCCCGCAGGAGCTGCGCCCGGAACACCTGCAGCGCAATATCTCCCGCAACGAGCACCGCTCCTATGCCGAACTCTACGAATGGCTGCAGCCGGGAGAGCTTCTGGCACAGCCACCGGAGTCATGGGCGAGGGACTGGGCGCGCGCCGACTCAGGAACGTTCCGGAACGCGTGACTCAAGGGTTCGTGCGACTCAGGGGTTCGTCCGACTCAGGGAAACGCGGGACTCAGCGGTGGGTGACCTTGCGCTTGAGGCTGCGGGAGAGCAGACCCGCCTCGTCGACGAGGAGGCGTCCGACGTCGTCATGATGTGCAGCGATGCGCATGGTCGGACCCGAGATTCCGATCGCCGCAACCACCTGACCGTCGACGCCGTACACGGGTGCGGCCAGGGCATCGAGTCCCTCTTCGAATTCCTCGTGCACGAGCGCATACCCACGTTCGCGCACCTCGGCGAGGTTGTCCATGAGCTCCTTCCTGGACCCCAAGGTATACGGGGTGCGGCGCTCCAACCGGCCAGCGGGAACCGGGATGATATCGAAGGCGTACATGATCTTGCCCAGCGCCGAGCAGTGCGGTGGCACCTCCACGTCGACCCAGTTCGTGGCACCGAGAACGAAGGTCGAATCGACCTGTGCAACCTGCACGACACCTGTGGCACTGGGCACGGCGAGATTGACCGTCTCGCCGGTCTCCTCGCTCAGCCGCTGCAGCGTGGGATCGGCCGCCGTGACCAGCGTTTCAACCCGATCGAAGCGCGAAGCGTAGGTCGCGAAAAGGGATCCTCCACGATAGAGTCCATCGCCGTCACGTTCGACCAGCCCGTTGCGTTCGAGGGCGGAGAGCAGGCGTGAGACCGTCGATCGTGCCAGCTCCGTCGACTCCACCACTTCTGTGTAGGAGATCGGGTCATCCGACTTCACCACCAGCGACAATATCTCTGCCGCGCGATCGATCGACTGGGTCCCATTGGTCATAGCGCTCAACTCCGTCGGGGAAAGATGTGCCGCGGCGCCATCGGCGCTCCGGCGGCATTCACCCTACATCACCCGTGATTGAACCCTGTTCGTGTTGTGTCATGTGAGTTACAGTTTCGAAATGAGCAACAGCGAGACGAATTCCGGCTCCGTGCAGTCAGTCGACCGCGCGGTCACGATCCTCGAGGTCATCGCCCGCACCGGGCTCGCCGGGGTCACCGACATCGCAGTCGAACTCGGCGTGCACAAATCGACCGCCTCCCGCATCGTGTCCACACTTGAGGCCCGCGGCCTCGTCGAACAGGACCAGCATCGCGGCAAGTACCGCCTGGGTCTTGGCATCCTCCGCCTTGCCGGAGCCACCACCGCACGTCTCGACATCGTCCAGGAAGCCCGCCCCATCGCGAAGCTCTTAGCAGAACGCACCGGTGAGACGATCAACGTCGCCGTCCTCTCCGACGGTGCGGCACTCTACCTCGACCAGGTCTCCGGCAGTGCCTCTGTCCAGAGCCACAACTGGGTCGGCCAGCGCATCCCCCTGCACGCGACATCGAACGGCAAGGTCCTCCTGTCGGGCCTGAGCGAGGCAGGCATCCGCGCCGCACTCGAAAAGAGACTGCCGACCTACACTCCGCACACGGTGACCGCGATCCCCCACCTGCTCGCTGAAGTCGCCGAGGTGGTCGCCGCCGGACACTCGATCGTCATCGATGAGCTCGAGATCGGCCTCACCGCCGTTTCTGCCCCGATTCGCAACGCCCACGGCGATGTCATCGCCTCGGTCTCTGCCTCGGGACCGGGGTTTCGCTTCACGGAGGAAAAGGTCGAAGCTGCCAAGGATCTGCTGGTGGCTGCGGCCGCCGACATCTCGTCACGGTTCGGCTGGCGCGAGAGCTGAGGAACGGTCGCCGAACAGACCCCTTGACACACCTCGGCGGGCGGAGGACGATCAGAGCACCTAGTTTCACATAGTGCGTCACGTTGCATAGTACGCAACATGTGCCGTTGAAGGCGAAGATGCCTTCGGAGAGGAGCCTCCCGTGGCCTCCATTCCCGCCCAGGCCAGTGTCGTTGTCGTCGGTGCAGGCATCGTCGGCAACAGCCTCGTCCACCATCTGGCCGAGCTCGGCTGGAGCGACATCGTCCAGGTCGACAAGGGTCCGCTGCCCAACCCGGGCGGCTCGACCGGACATGCCTCGAACTTCATCTTCCCGGTCGACCACTCCCGCGAGATCACGGACCTCACCCTCGACAGCGTGCGCCAGTACAAGGAACTCGGCGTCTTCACGCAGTCCGGCGGCTTCGAAGTCGCCCGCACCCAGGAGCGCATGCAGGAGCTGCAACGGCGGATGGCCTCGGCGAAGGCCTGGGGCATCGAATCCCACCTGGTCACTCCCGAAGAAGTCGTTGAGAAGGTCCCCTTCCTCGACCCGTCCGTCATCGTCGGCGCCTTCTGGACACCCACGGTCGGCGTCGTCGACTCCGTGGGGGCTGGCACGATGATGCGCGAATCCGCACAGAACAAGGGCGCGCTCACGGTGTCACCGAACACCGAGGTGACCGGCATCGACGTCGAGAACGGGGCGATCGCACGCGTCCACACGACCAAGGGGCCGATCGAGACGGATAAGATCCTCATCGCCTGCGGAGTCTGGAGTCCGCGCATCGCGGCCATGGCCGGTGCCGCGATCCCGCTGACTCCGGCGGTGCACCAGATGATCAGCGTCGGCCCGGTTCCGCAACTGGCCGAGCAGACGGGTGAGATCTCCTTCCCGATCGTGCGCGATATGGACACCTTCTGCTACGAACGGCAGCACGGCTCGGACATGGAGATCGGCTCCTACGCTCACCGGGCGATTCTCCACGAACCCGACGAGATCCCATCGATCGAGGCCGCGAAGCTCTCCCCCACGGAGATGCCCTTCACCGACGACGATTTCGACCCGCAGCTCGAACAGGCCCTCGAACTCATGCCCGATGTCCTGTCCAACCCCGACGTCGAGATCCGCTACGCGATCAACGGCCTCCTGTCTCTGACTCCCGACGGCGCTCCCATCCTCGGCGAATCACCCGAGGTCAAGGGCTTGTGGTCGGCGGCAGCGGTGTGGGTCAAGGAAGGCCCAGGCGTGGGACGAGCCGTGGCCGAGTGGATGACGAACGGATGTCCGGAGGTCGACGTCCAGGGCGCCGACGTCGCCCGCTTCCACCCGCACCAACGCACCCGCGAACACGTACAGGCCCGCACCTCGGAAGCCTTCATCAAGACCTACGGCATCGTCCATCCCGGCGAGCAGTGGAACTCCGACCGCAACGTTCGCCTCTCCCCCATGCATGAGCGCGAGAAGGAACTCGGCGCCGTCTTCTTCGAAGTCGCCGGCTGGGAACGCCCCCAGTGGTACGAATCGAATGCACCGCTGCTCGAAGAATTCGGCGACAAGGTCATGGACCGCACTGCGGAATGGGACTCGCGTTGGTGGTCGCCGATCACCAACGCCGAACACCTAGCGATGCGCGAGCGCGCCGGACTCGTCGACCTCTCAAGCTTCGTCATCTTCGATGTGTTCGGCCCCGCCGCCCTCGATGCCGTCCAGTCCATCGTGCTGGCCCAGATGGATGTGAAGATCGGCAGGGTCGTCTACACCCCGGTCCTCGACGAGGCAGGTGGATTCCGCTCGGACCTGACCATCATGCGACTGTCCCACGACCGGTTCCGCGTTGTCACGGGAGCCGCCCACGGCATGGTCGACGTCAAATGGTTCGCCGATCGGCTCCCGAAGACAGGTGCCCAGATCGCCGACCTCACCTCGTCATGGACGACGATCGGATTGTGGGGGCCGCGGGCACGCGACATCCTCTCCCAGGTCACGAACGCAGACGTCTCCCACGAAGCCTTCAAGTTCGGCACGGCCCGGACCATCGAGATCGGCTCGCTGACGGTGCTGGCCTCCCGCATCTCCTACGTCGGTGATCTGGGCTGGGAACTCTACGTCCCTATGGAATCCGGACTCAAACTCTGGGACGTCCTCACCGAGGCCGGAAAAGAGCACGGTCTCGTACCGGTGGGACTCGGCGCCTACGGCACCACGGGCCGCATCGAGAAGAGCTACCGCGCCTTCGGTGCCGAACTCGACTCCGACCGCACCGTCATCGAGGTCGGCATGGCCCGACCGAAGGTGAAGTCGCAGAACTTCGTCGGCCGCGACGCCCACCTGCGACACCGCGAGGAGGACCCGAAGGCGATCCTGTGCTCACTCACGGTCGACGATCATACAAGCGCCAGCGGCGAGAAACGCTACATGCTCGGCGGGGAACCCATCCAATCCAAGGACGGCGGGCCGCTGGTCGACGGGCACGGGCACCACTCCTTCGTCACCTCGGCGGGGTCTGCCCCGAGCCTGGGCAAGCATGTCCTCATGGCCTTCCTCCCTCCCGCCGAGGCGGTCCTGGGCAACCAGCTCACCGTCGTCTACATGGAGGAGGCCTACCCCGTCACGGTGGCCTCGATCGACGCCACGCCCCTCTTCGATCCCGACAACGAGAGCATCAGGAGGTAGGCCGTGGACATCCTCGTCTGCATCAAACGCATCCCCGACATCTCTGGCCAGATCACGCTCAACGAATCCGGCACGAACATCGACGACTCAAGCCTGGGCCACACCACCTCGGCGCACGAGGAATGCGCGGTGGAGTTGGCCATCCAGACCGCGGCTGCCACCGGCGGCACGGTCACAGTACTGACGTTGGGCCCCGCCGAGGCGGTCGAACAGCTGCGCGCAGCCGTAGGCGTGGGCGCCAACGACGGAATCCTCATCGAAGCCGACAATCCCGAGGCGTTCGGCCCCGAAGACATCGCCTCGATCATCGGCGACGTCATCCGCGACCGCGCCGAAGGGGGCCAGAGTTTCGATCTTGTGCTGCTGGGCAATGATGCCGCTGACACCGGTGACTTCCAGGTTCCCATCCGCCTGGCCTACGACCTCGGATACCCGGTGCTGACGGGGATCCAGACGCTGAGTGCGAGCACGGGTTCCGGCGGCTCCGGCGCGATCGAGGCCCACGGGATCGGGCCGGCCGGGACCGAGGCCTTCTCCCTTGAGCTGCCCGCCGTCATCGCCGTCCAGGAGGGCGGTATCGACCCGCGCTATCCATCGATCACCGGTCGGATGAAGGCGAAGAAGGCTCGCATTGCCGAATATGTGGCGCCCGAGCCGGGTGCCGGAAATCCGCGCATTGGCCTCGAATTGCCGCCGGAGAAGGCAAGCGCGGTCACGATCCTCGGCGAGGGCCGTGATGCTGCCGGTGCCTTGGTCGATATTCTCGAAGAGATCGGAGTGATCAGGTCATGACTCTCGTATACGTCGAAACCGATGAGAGTGGTCAGGTGCAGCTGACCTCCGCCGAGGCGCTCACCTTCGCCCGTACGAACGCGGACGTCCTCGCCGGTTCGGTCCTCGAAGCTGCCGTCATCGGCTCGCTCACCGAGTCAGCCCACAAGCAGCTCGCAGCACTCGGCGTGGACCGGATCCACCACCTCGAGTCTGCGGACCTTGAGGCCTATTCAGCCGCAGCCTGGGCTCAGGCTCTCGTCGACATCGCGCCGGAGACCGGGACGGTTCTGGCCTCGGGGACTCCGCGCGGGATGGAGCTCATGACACATGTGGCCGTGCGCATCGGTGAGCGGATGGCGGCCAACGTCGTGGCCGCCGACGACGAGGGTCTGCTGCGACAGGTGCTCGGTGGGGCCGCGTTCGAACGCCTCCGACTCGGCGGTGACCTGCAGGTTCTTACGGTCGCCGGCCACGCCTGCAACCCGGAGGAGACCACACCGACGACACCGGAGGTCCTCACGCACTCCCCCGAAGCCGCGGAGGAGGATCTGCGCACCCGCGTGCTTCGCACCGAAGTCGAAACCACCGATGGCAATGACACGACAGGGCTGACTCAGGCCAGAGCCGTCGTCGGAGCCGGTCGCGGAGTCGGTTCGGAGAACGGATTCGGCGAGGTCCTCGAACTCGTCGACCACCTCGGCGGAGCCCTGGGAGTCTCTCGCGTGGTCACGGGTCTGGGCTGGCGACCGCATTCCGAACAGGTCGGTCAGACCGGCAGTCGGATCACCCCCGATGTCTACATCGCGTGCGGAATCTCCGGCGCGATCCAGCACATGGCCGGAATCGAGGGCGCGAAGACGCTCATCGCGATCAACACCGACGAGGAGTCGACGATGGTTCAGCGCGCCGATTACGCCATCATCGGCGATCTCCACGAGGTCGTCGGCGCCGTCAACGAGGAGATCAGGAACCGTCGCGGCTGATGCCGCTCACAGACCCAATTCGGCGATCACCGCGTCGGTGTCGGCACCGATAACCGATGCCCGCCGAGGTTGGCCTGCACTGTCCGCGCCATCCGAGGTGGCCGCGCCAGTTGAGGTGGGGGTGCCTGTTGAGGTGGGGGCAGTTGCCTGGCCGAACCTCGGTGCCGGTGCGGGTTGCTCGATTCCGGCCTCATCGGTGTAGAAGAGTCCGCGGTACTGGTTATGAGCATCGGTCTTCGCCTCAGCCATGGTGCGGACCGGTTCGACGCAGGCGTCGCTGTCGGCGAAGAGTTCTTCGAGTTCAGCCAAGGTGCGTGAGGCGAGCTCCTCGGCGAAGACTGGCCGCATGAGGGGCCAGTGCTTCGGCTGCCAATGGTTGATCTCGCCCAGCGGTTCGGGCAGGCGGTCCTCGATGTCGAGAGTGCGGATGAATTCGGCGAAGAAGGCCGGTTCGATGCAGGCAACGGACACGTACCTGTCATCGGCGGTGGGATAGACGTCGTAGAACGGTGCTCCGGAATCCAGGAGGTTGCGCCCGCGTGCGTCGTGACGCCACATGCCGACCTCGGAGAAGCCATGCATCATCGAATACAGGAGATTCGCGCCGTCGATCATGGCGGTGTCGACGACGGTGCCGATGCCGCTGGTGCGGGCACTGGTGAGGGCGCCGAGAACGCCGACGACGAGGAGCATGCCGCCCCCACCGAAATCGCCGATGAGGTTTGCGGGGAACTGCGGTGGCCCATCAGCGCGACCGAGCTGGTTGAGCAGTCCGGCAGAGGCGATGTAGCCCAGGTCGTGCCCGGCCTTCTGCGCCTTCGGTCCGTCCTGTCCGTAGCCGGTGATGCGGCCGTAGACGAGGGCAGGATTGAGCGCGTGGAGATCGTCAGGGCCCAGGCCCAAGCGTTCCGCGGCGCCTGGGCGGAAGCCTTCGATGACGATGTCGGACTTCGCAGCCAGGGACCGGGCGAGGTCGATGCCGGCTTCGGACTTGAAGTCTGCGGTCATCGACCTTTTGCCACGGTCGAGAACAGGGTTCATGGGCTGGCCGGCTGTCTTCGGCGGATCAAGGCGAATCACCTCGGCGCCCATATCTGCCAACATCATTGAGGCGAAGGGGCCGGGGCCGATTCCGCCGAGGTCGAGGACACGCACGTCTTTGAGCACTGTCATGATTTCCTTTCGTCGATCTGTCCTGTTTAACTATAGAACGATCGATCAGGTCCGAAGAGGCAGCAGGGCCGCACCCGACGATAAGAGGTCCCGGTGATCTGGATCGTCCGGTCGCCCTGGTAGCGTCCCATAGTCGGAGGTGGAGAGTCTCCGAAGCAGATGAGTCGAAAGGTTGTCCGTGAAGACATTCGAGTATTCCCCAGAGGTTCGCTGGTCCGATCAGGATCTGCTGGGTCATGTGAACAATGCCCGCATGATCACCCTCATCGAGGAGTGCCGCATCAGGTGGCTCCACGAGGCCAAGGCCGGGAGCTTGACCGGCGGTGGCATGCTCGTCGCCAACCAGTCGATCGACTACCTGCTCCCCGTCATGTACGGCCCCGAACTCACAATGACGGTGACCATCAAGAGGATCGGCAACTCCTCATTCACCGTCCACACCCGCGGTGACCAGAGCGGCCAGAAGGTGTTCAACTCTGACGTCGTCCTCGTCCACATCGACCGGGAGACCGGCAAGCCCTCGCCGATCCCCGAGGGCATTCGCAGCATCCTCGGGGAATACCTCGCCGAAGCCGACTGATGACTCAGTGGACCATCGGCGCGCAGATGCAGGCTCGGTTGCCGTCGGGATCCTCTAGAACCCAATAGGACGGAGCAGCTGTGTCGCTGACGAGGTGGCCGCCCGCAGCGAGAGCTGCAGCAATCCGTCCTTCGGCCTCGTCATGGCTCACCCAGACATCGAGATGCCAACTCTGCGGGACGGCTGACTCCGGCAGAGGGAACCGGCTGTCGTCTCGTGGCCTCTGCCACCACAGCAGCGTATTCACCTGACCAGTTGGGTCGACGAGGTCACCACCCGCATGCACTCCCGCAGGTTCACCGCCGAGGAGTGCCGCGTAGAAGTCGGACACTCGATCACTTGAATTCGTGTCGAGAGCGAATTCGGCCTGCATCAGGCTTGCGGTGTCAGCACTCAGGTCCGCTTCAGCGGCGATCGTGCTGATCTTTCGAGCGAGAGTGATATCCCGTTCGGTCACGCCGCCGACGTCGTGACTGCCCACAGTCACGGTGACACCGGTCTTCGTGAGAGTGATGTCGGGGGCATGGTTCGACAGTTCTGCCGCCTCCCCGACCGCGTTGACGAAGGCAAGACCTCGGCCGAATTCGTCGGTTCTGAATCTGGCCCTGATCGGCCCTGCCAACTGCCGCCAGTCCTCGAGGTCAGCGTCGAAGATCTGCGAACTGGTGAGAACGCCATCGTGTCCCACAACTCGCTCCTCCCGTGATGCGTGTGCGTTTGGTCGCAGGAGTCACGCTATCGGAGGAATGGTGCCTCTGCGAGAAGATGGCCGTTCTGTTCATGCTCGGCCAGGCCTCGTGCCCATAGCCTGGGAACATGAAACTCGACGCGATCTCAATCATCACCGCAGACATGTCCGCAGCAGTGCGGTTCTACTCCGCACTCGGCCTCGACTTAGTCGACGGCGGCGCGGATGCTCCGCACACGGAGTTCTCCTCGGGCACCCTCCGCCTGCTCCTCGACACTGAGGCGGTCATGCTCAGCATCGATCCCGAATGGACCTGGCCGACCGGTGGCCACAAGATGTCCCTGGCCTTCGACTGCTCCACCGCCGAGGCGGTTGATACGACATTTACCCAGCTCACTGCCGGTGGTGCGGGTTCAGATCCCGTGGCCGGAGTCGTTCACGAACCTTGGGATGCGTTCTGGGGTCAGCGGTACGCCGTGGTCTCCGATCCCGACGACAACTATGTCGACCTCTTCGCGGCACTGGGTTCACCGGCCCAGCAGTGACTTCTCGTCTCTCCACAGATAGGCCGCATCGGCGTAGCCCGTTGCGGTTGCGGCCGCTGTGCGGGTGGAGCCTGCGTCGATGAGTGCCCGTGCGGCCTGCCAGCGCAGGACCTTCGACAGGTGTTTGGGTCCGTAGACGAACCATGCGGAAGACAGCCTCCGCAGCTGTCTGGGTGAGTATGCGAACTGTGCGGCCACCTCGGCGATGTCCAACAGCCGCCTCTGCCCGACACCGGGTCCGGGCTCGGGGACGGTTGCGAGACTGCCTGCAGTCACCACAGCATCGAGAGGGGTCACCCTGTCGGCGAGCTCGGCCGCCGAGGTGGCCAGCAGCTGCGGGAGCACGCCGGGGTCGAAGCGCAGACCCACGACCGGCTGGGCTGCACCACTCGTCGACGCAGAATGGAAGGTTCGTGCGGTGGAGTCTGCTCCGGCGACGACGAGGGAATCGATGACGATGAGATCCATGCAGCCGTCGGGCACGATGAGGGAAGGCTTCGACGGGACGCTCACAGCCACCTCGGCGAGGGCCGATGTCGGGCGGGCGTCGGGGGCCGACGTCCACAGCGAAGCGCGGAGCCTGGGGATGCGCATCTCCGTGTACATAGGGGCGCTCGTCCTTCTTCAGTTTCGAGCGGTATTCTTGAAACTCGTCGGCAGTCTCCCGAGTCGACGCCGCCTCCAATTCCAACGCTGTCTGTTCTCAGACTAGCCGGTACTCGACTCCCCAGGAAGGAACAATGGCAACTGCATCCCCCTCGACGTCTTCAGCACGTCGGCAGGCACGGCATGTCACTGTCTTCCTCGACGTCGATGGAGTCCTCAACTCGTACCCAGTACCCAAACTGCGCATCATGATCGAAGGGCGCAAGAAGCTGCAGGCCTGGCATTACGAACTGCACTACAAGCCCGCGGTGATCGCGTTCTTCGATCGTCTCGTCGAAACCCATGAAGTCGATGTCGTATGGCTCTCCACCTGGTCAGAGCGGTGTAAGACGGAGTTGGAGCCGAAGTTCGGTCTGCGCAACTCCTTCGACGTCATCGAGATGCCAGATGAGACCCACAACCGGTACGCCAACGATCCGCACCTGTGGTGGAAGGCCCGTGCCATGGAGGAGTGGCTCGCAGCGCACGAGCAAGGTCGGGCCGTGTGGATCGATGACGATCTCGCCGCACCAGCCACCCACGACTACTTCGTCGAGCACTATTCGACGAGCAGACTCAAACTCATTGCTCCGAAATTCGCGCAGGGCCTGACGAAGGCGCACCTGAAGGAGATCAAGGAATTCGCCTACCCGAAAGAGGCTTCATGACACGTATCGGTCTGCTCGATTCCGGTCTGGGGCTGCTCGGCACCGCAGATGCACTCTTCCATCTGGCACCTCATGCCGACCTGGTTCTCGCGATGGACCCGGATTTCACCCCGTATGGCAGCCTCAGCCCCGAAGCGCTTGAGGCCAGGGCACTGAATTCTGCGGCCGTGCTCGCCGAGTGGGACCCAGATGCGATCGTCATCGCCTGCAACACCGCCTCGGTCCAAGCCCTGGAGGCCGTACGCGCCCGCTACGAACCTGACATCCCCGTCATCGGCACCGTCCCCGCGGTGAAGATGGCGGCCGGCACCGGGCAGGACTTCGCCATCTGGGCGACCCCGGCAACAACGGGCAGCGCCTATCAGCAGAACCTCATCGGCGCCTTCGCCGCCGAGGTGACCGTGTCCAAAGTGGCATGTCCGGGCCTCGCCGAGGCGATCAATGAAGCTGATCTGCCCACCATCGACTCCGCGATCGACGCAGCCCTGAACCAGATGGACCCCGGCATGGAGACCATCGTGCTCGGGTGCACCCACTACGGCTTGGTCGCCGAGCGGATCATGGCCGCTCGGGCGGGGGCGATCACGCTCTTCGACTCCCCGATTCCAGTGGCGAAGCAGACCCTGCGCAGAATCGGCGTCGAAGCACACGGGCTGAGCCCGAACCAGCCCGATACCGGTGAGGTCATCGCCACCTATGCCTCGGGCCGCCGAATCCAACTGCCACGGTCCCTTGATGCCTATCCTGCGGGCAAACGCCTGCTGGCTCGGGAACGGGCAACCGCAACAACGCTCTGAGTCACTAGCGATTCTGCTCACAGACCCTGGACGAGTGCGCGACTCCTTGAACCGTCGCCGAGAGTCGGATCGGCATTATCATCCGGCCGGGTCTTTTTTGCCGCAACGGGGTTAATCTGAAAGGACAGGCAATCGTCTGAGGAGGCGGTTCGATGTTCTTCCTGTACATCATCTTCGGTCTGATCGTGCTCGGTGCCATCGGCTTTGGAAACAGTCTGAAGATCGTCAAACAGTACGAGCGCGGTGTCGTGTTCCGCTTGGGCCGAGTCAGCAGTGAACCCAAGCGCCCCGGGATGACAGCCATCGTCCCATTCGTGGACAAGCTGGAGAAGGTCAATCTGCAGATCATCACCATGCCGATCCCAGCCCAGGAAGGCATCACCCGTGACAATGTCACCGTCCGGGTTGATGCCGTCATCTACTTCAAGGTCGTCGACCCCAAGCGGGCCATCGTCGATGTCGAGAGCTATCAGCTCGCCGTCGGGCAGGTGGCGCAGACGTCTCTGCGTTCGATCATCGGTCAGAGCGAACTCGACGATCTGCTCACCAACCGGGAGCGGCTCAATCAGGGGCTGGCCATCATGATCGACAGCCCGGCCGTCGACTGGGGTGTCCACATCGACCGGGTCGAGATCAAGGACGTCGCCCTGCCCGAGTCGATGAAGCGTTCGATGTCGCGTCAGGCCGAGGCCGAGCGGGAGCGTCGCTCACGGGTGATCATCGCCGATGGTGAGTTCCAGGCCTCGGCCAAGCTCGCTCAGGCCGCAGAGTCGATGGCGGATACGCCGGCAGCTTTGCAGCTGCGTCTGCTCCAGACGATCGTCGAAGTCGCTTCCGAGAAGAATTCGACACTGGTTCTGCCCTTCCCGGTCGAGCTTCTCCGTTTCCTCGAGGGGAACACACCGAAGGCGGCTACGGCTTCAGCCGAGGACGCCCCCGTGGGAACGTCGAGCAGCAACAGCACCGGCGCGGCGGCGAACGCCTCGTTGAGCGCCACCTTCGGAGCAAAGGACACCAAACACTCGCTAGATGATCTGGGCGGGATGGTCCGTGCCCTCTCCGATTCGATGAGACTGAACGAGACGATGCACCTGCCCGCATCGCTCAAGCTGCCCGGCATGGAAAACGACACGGCCACCTCGGGGAGCACAGCTGCGAACGACAAAAAGACGCCTGCATGATGTGCTGTGATCTGTTGTGCTCAGCGAGCTTCCATCCCAAGTGACTAGGCTTGAGTCATGGACTTGAAACGCACCAGCAGATCAGTCATCGTCAACGGCGTCATCGCGATTCTCGTCGGATTGCTGATGGTGGTTTGGCCTGGCACCAGCGCCGAGGTGGTCGTGCGCATCTTCGCCATCTGGCTGGCCGTCATCGCCGTTTCATCCTTCGTCCTGGCGCCGAAGGGCACACGTTCGGGAAGTCTGGTGGCTCGCTCCGTCCTGTTGATTCTGCTGGGCGCGCTCATCTTCTTCTCGCCCATGTTGTTCGCATCCTTCGTCACCATACTGACCGGATTCGCGGTCATCTTCTTCAGCTTCCTCGCAGTCACCGCCTCGCTGTTCATTCGCCGCATCGGGGTGCGCATGTGGTGGCTGTTGACGGCCATCGGCGTCGCCGGCATCATCCTCGGCGGATTCTTCCTCTTGGCCCCGGGCGCTGGCATCACCGCACTGATCTTCACCCTCGCGGGCTTCATCGTCGTCGTCGGCATCGGCCTGGTCGCCCTCGGGTGGCGTCTGCGCAAGACCGCTCAGACGATTCGCCAGGATCCGCACCGCAGGCCACCTGAGGATGGTGGCGGCGACGTCATCAGCGGCGAGATCATCGAATAGGTTCGACCGCCTCGGCGACGGGACACCACCAGTCGCCAGCCGGACCACGCCGGCAGACCAGTCGCCAGCCGGACCTCGCCGGCGGACCAGTCACCAGGCGGACCAGACGCCGGCAGACCAGTCACCAGGCGGACCACTTATCGCCGAGCGCACAGGTTACAACTGGTCCGCTCGACGATAACTGGTCCGCTCGATGTTCTAGTGCGCCGGCTTCCGATAAATGCGGACAAAACTCTGGATCAAAGGCAGGGCTCCGTGTTAGCTTATTCACCATGGGAACATTAAACTGCAGCGCAACGACAGCGCTGAGCTTCTACATTCGTGATCGCCGCGCCTGACAGCGCGCTCGATTCACTTCCTGCGATCCGCTGACCTCATCGAACCCTCGGCACCACCGGTCCATTGATGGACCCGTCGCCACCGAACCGATCGAGCAGGATCTGTAGCAGCGCGTTGTCGACCCGGACAGACATCAGCATCCGGGGCGAAGCCGCAATTCTCTGACACGTGTCTTTGCACATTGTGCTGCCCTGGGTGCTCCCTTCTTCATTTCCGGAGCGCGCCCATGCGACCTCATTCATCATTCGGCGGCCGACACGAACTCGGCCAGAACTTCCTGCATTCACCCTCAGCTCTCACTACGATCGCAAACCTCACCCGCGCCACCACCGGTTCCATTCTGGAGATCGGGCCTGGCACCGGTGCGGTGACTGCCCAGCTGTACACGCTGGGCAGACCGCTCACGCTCGTGGAACTCGACGAAACGAGGATCAGTCACCTTGAACACTCATTCCCGCGCGCCCAGGTCAGACACGCAGATGTCCTGAGGTCCAGGCTCGATCAGCCCGTGATCGTCGGCAGCCTGCCCTTCCACCTGACCACGCCCATTCTGCGCAGACTCCTGCGCGCCAGCAGATGGCAGAACGCCATTCTGCTCACCCAATGGGAAGTGGCCCGCAAACGCGCCGGTGTCGGCGGATCGACCATGATGACCGCCCAATGGGCACCGTGGTTCGACTTCCGGCTCATCGAACGCGTACCTGCCCACGCCTTCACACCGAAGCCCAGCGTCGACGGCGGCATCCTCACCATCGATCGCCTGGCAAACAGCCTCGTGCCTGATCGGCACAGGTCGGACTACCAACAATTCGTCCGCACAGCCTTCACCGGGCGCGGACGTGGGATGAAAGGAATCCTCACGACAATGAACCTCACTGACCGCACCACGCTGCAATCGACCATGGACCGCAACGACGTCAGAGGAGACACCTTGCCACGAGATCTCAAACCCGAACAGTGGGCCGGACTGTATTCGGCCCTCGGCACGACCGAGACAAGCACCGCGAAGAACCCATCAGCTGCACAGAAGCAGAGCAGGAAATCACAGAAGAAGGGAAACACCATGCGAAACGACAAAGGACATAAGAACCCCAGCGTCGCGGCCGGAACGGGAGAGATCCCCGTGATTGCCGAGAAGCCGGTGATCACGGGTGAGATCCCCATCGTCGGCGCCGCCCAGGCGGCAAAGAAGCTCGAGGCCCAGATTCCGGGAGTCGACTCTGAGGCCAAGACGAAGAGCCACGACAAGGGACACCTGCAGGCCGAGCGCGGTTTTATGCCGCAGCACGGCAAGCCGTCCCAGCCTCAGCCGCGGTGGAATCTGCCACGGCGCCAAGGCTGACGGCTGACAGCTGACAGCTGACAGCTGACAGCTGACGGTCACACCACACGCGGGCACGAGCCAATCGTGCCCGCGTGTCCATCATCACAACCAGAATTCCGCTCGGCAGACACACTCACTGAGCTCGGATCAGATGACGGCCATATACCATCTGACCAGGAACTTCACGTAAACACACGATAAACTACGGCTATTGTGCATCTCCTGTTCGCCGGAGGAGCTGAGTGTGTTCATCTTCCATTCATCAACCCCTTAACCTTGCGGACATCCAGAGTGCGAATCATGGGAGACAGCTGGAAATACATCTCATGATCCTCGCTAGGAGACGCGCATGACCCAGGCTCTGGCACCAGAGACCTTCACACCGACGCAGACCGTCGGCCGCAGCAATGATCGTCGCTGGCACCTGGCCTTCGGCCTGCTGCTCGCGATCACTCTCATCGCCTTCACCTTGTGGTCATTCGACTATGTCAGCCAGGGCGCACCGCGCATGGTGCTCATCACGACGGTCATCTTCGGTGCGTTCATGGCGTTCAACATCGGAGGCAACGATGTGGCGAACGCCTTCGGCACCTCGGTTGGTGCGGGCACCCTGACGATGAAGCAGGCGCTCCTTGTTGCGGCTGTCTTCGAGGTCAGCGGTGCGCTGCTGGCCGGCGGCGATGTCACTGACACCATCAAGAGCGGAATCGTCGACCTGGGTGCCGTCTCCCTCGACCCGATGGAGTTCGTCTACATCATGATGGCTGCCCTCCTCGGTGCGGCAGTGTGGCTGCTGATCGCCACTCGCATGGGCTGGCCGGTCTCGACCACGCACTCGATCATCGGCGGCATCATCGGCGCCTCCCTGACCATCGGCTTCGTCACCGGCACCGGAGGCTTCGCCATGGTGCAGTGGTCAGAGGTCGGCATGATCGCCATCTCATGGGTCCTCTCCCCCGCGCTCGGCGCGCTCGTCGCCTTCCTCATCTACGGGGCGATCAAGAAGTACGTCCTCGGCGATGCCCTGTCAAAGACCCTGAAACCCCACATGCTCGCTCCCACCGGCGAGAACAGCCACGCTGCAGGCGTCGGAATGGACCGTGAACGCGACCCCGGTACCGCGGCTTCGGCCGATCAGCCGGTCGGTTCGCACTCCACACTTCAACGTTGGGTTCCGCTCATCGCCGCAAGCGGTGCCGTCATCCTCACCGCGATGCTGCTGTTCAAGGGCCTGAAGAATCTCGACGTTGCAGTCAACGCCGTCGGAGGCACCCTCATCATGGCGATGATCGGCCTCGCCGTGTGGATGGCGGTCTTCGTCTTTGCCAAGACCCTGCGCAAGCAGACAGTTCCCCGCGCGACCTACGTCCTCTTCTCCTGGATGCAGGTGTTCACCGCCTCGGCGTTCGCCTTCAGCCATGGCTCCAACGACATTGCGAACGCGATCGGGCCCTTCGCCGCAGTCCTCGACGTGCTCAAGACCGGCACCATCAGCTCCGAGGCGACCGTCCCCTTCGCTGCCATGCTCACCTGCGGGATCGCCCTTGTTGCCGGCCTCTGGTTCATCGGCCGCAAGGTCATCGCCACAGTCGGGACCAAACTCACGGAGATCCACCCTGCATCCGGCTTCGCCGCCGAGCTCGCTGCCGCGGCCGTCGTGATGGCAGCTTCAGTCAGCGGTCTGCCCGTCTCTTCCACCCATATCCTCATCGGTGCGATCATCGGCGTAGGTCTGGTCAACCGATCGGCGAACTGGAAGCTGATGAAGCCGATCGCCATGGCTTGGGTCATCACCCTGCCGGCCGCCGCGAGCATCGGTGCCATCAGCGTCCTCAGTCTGCGCACGTTCTTCGGCTGACCCTCCGATAGTCGCCTCAGCGGCCTGCACAGCGGGCCGCCGAGGCGACTTTCTCATTCACCGACACCGGTGGGGATATCGACACCGACGGTTCCGCTCCTGACATCCGTGTCAGCCTCTGCCGCTAGAATCATTCACACGTTCACGAGTCGTGGCCATCGGTACCTGGCCGGCCACGCGGCAACCCGTCATCGACCGGGTGCCCCAGGGATAGAACGGGTCAGCGCCACATGGCGTTGGCAAGATTCGATCCGGGCGCATGGTGCCCGAGAAACGAGTGTCACTGTGTCTCACGAGGCAACCGAACGCTGGCCGGGATTCTCCGAAACAGAAGCCCTCGAATGGAGCCGTGTAATCCTCCACCATTCTCCTGGCCCCCTACCAGCCAGCATCAAGGCTCAGATGTCGGCGGCGATCAGGAGAGGCACTCCGGTCGCGGCACCTGGTTGGGCTCGGACGGCCGAACAGGCACGCGACTGTGGATTCACACCGATCCTCTACCACTCACTATTCGCAGTGCTCCATGTGATCGATCCGAATTCCTTCAGGTTACATCCGCACCATCGCCAGGTCACCCACCGCAACCAAGTTCCGGGCGTCCCGTTCGAAGCCGAGCTCTGGCAAGAGTGGCCACGGCTGGTGCTCAAAGAGGGTTTCTCACCGGGGACAGCGGCCGAACTGGTGCTCCTGTTCGCGACATCAACCTGATGCCTTCAGATACACCGCCGAGGCGACCGGACGATCCACGTCTATGCGTTTCACGTCGCTCTGTCCTGCTCCGGGCTGCTCCGATTCGAAAGGTTCGCTGAACACCGAAATCGAGACAGCTCCGCCGCTTTCTCTCTCGGTGACGTCGAGGCGTGCACCCGGGCGCACCCCCACCTCGGCGAGGTGGGCAAGGACTGAGGGATCCGCGTCCGAGACCCGGATGACCGTGTAGGACCCGGGTTCCGCCTCAGCGAGGAGGAGCGAGGAACCATGGGACTCGATCTTCCCGTCGGGGCCGGGGATCGGGTCCCCGTGAGGATCGGCCTGGGGGCGGCCGAGGAACGCGTCGATGCGATCGACAAGCCGATCCGAGGCCGCATGTTCGAGGATCTCCGCCTCGTCGTGGACTTCGTCCCAGCCATACCCCAGGGATTCGACGAGGAACGTTTCGAGCAGGCGATGCCTGCGCACCATCGATAGGGCTATCGTCTCCCCCTTCGAGGTCAGCACCGGAGGACGATAGGGCACGCGGACGATGAGCCCGAGCTCGTCGAGACGTTTGAGCACCTCGGTGACGTTGGCCTTGGTGGTGCCGAAGCGGTTCGCCAACTCGGTGGCAGTCATCGGTGTCCCGCCCCATTCCTGAGCCGACCAGATCGCCTTGAGATAGTCCTGGCTGACCTCGGAGACTTCGCCTGCACGCATGCGCTCAGCGTAGCCCATGGGATCAGAATCGGTCCTCGTCGACAGTCGAGGGTGAGACCTGAGCAGATCCAGTGCGATGAATGCCGGACGGCCGTTGAGATCCGACGATGCTGCCGACCCGGGCCCGAGTCTGACCTTCGACTCAGGTCAAATCTGGCTCTTGCGCCGACAGGAGGGGTCACGGATCTGGAACATCTTTCGTCTGCGGGAAAAGATACAGCCTGGAAGAATCACAGTATGAGGATGAGAACGCATAGATTGAGCACGACCCTGGTCTATGGAGTGACGCTCGCACTATTCATGTTGGTCATCTTCTTCCTTACGAACGCCGGCATCGACCCGCGTGCCAACCGCATCGGTGATTTCGACCCCAAAGGCGCCGCGACGGTGTGCTTCGGCCTGCTCGGCCTCTATCACTCGATTGCGATCATCTTCTTCGACGAGGATGACTCATCGAAGCCAGCCGCTCCGGCCGCCGATTCCCACCTCCCCAGGGCACCCGATTCGTACACCGGTTTCATCCGACAGTCCTGGTACAAGGTGCTGTCGGTGGGGCTCATCTTCGCGGTCTTCTGCGCAGCCTCGGTGTTCATCTGGCATTCGTTTGCCGAATTCCCGGGAAGTCCGGGAACGGTGTGGGGTGACTACGCCACATCGCCAGCTCCCGCCCTCACCCTTTTCCTCCTGTGCTGGGCCAGCACCAATATCGGGTTCATGTTCGCCTCCATCGCCGAGGCGTTCAACCGTGATCGGTTCGGTCTCTTCATCACGGCGATGGTCATCATGTTCATCGTCTCCCTCGGCGTCACTGTCGGTTTCATATTCCTCCCGGAGCAGTCGACAGGCCCGGCGCTGACGATGGCCGCATTCGCTCTGCCTTTGACCCTGATCGCCGTCATCGGTGCCCGCGCCTGGGCCATCGCCCGAGTGGATCGCTACGATGCGAACCACCCCCGACTGAGTGCTCGGGAGCGACGGCGTTCGGAGCAGTTCGGTCCCGATCATCAACGCCGGCCCGCTCCAGGTCCGCCGCCGTTCGACATGCTCCGAGATGGGGAGCAGCTGCTCATGCACTTCAAGAGCGAGCGGACCCCGGAACCGCAGATGCTCATCGCCACGAATCAGAGGTTCGTCCGTGCCTCGATCCTCGGATCCGATCGGACCTTCATTCTCGAACAGGCCAGTCCCGGGCAGCTCCTCGGCGCCAGTCCTGAGCGAGTGGGCCACGATCTGATGACGACTGCGCACTTCCGCGACCGCCAGGACATGCGCGTCGTCGGTGGAGATCCCGAACAGTCCCGGGCCTTCGCCGAGGCGGTCACCCGTCTCGCACGAACCGGACAACTCCGCGGCTGAGAGCCGGACCTAGTCCGTGGCTGAGAACCGGACCGTCACGGCACCTCCTCACTGCCTCTGCCGGGCTACGCGGGCTGCCTGAAGGTAACGAACTTGCCCTGAAAATAGGGGGCGGAGTCCCTGGCAAAGCACCGAGAGCCTAAGATAGATCGGTGCCCTTTTGGGCGAGTCCAGAGTTTCCGACCGGAGGTTATGCGTGCAGGATCCCAACGAAGAGAAGATGAAACGGCCCATCGTCGAGCGTGAGCGCTTCGGCGGTACCGACAGATCTGCCCGAGACGTCGACCCCGAGAAGCGCCCTCCGATCTCCAGCACGGAGATGAGCCGCGGTCCCGCCGAGCTCACGGATGAGCGGGGATCTCGCGTCAACTTGAAGGTCTTCCTCATCTCCTCCGCGGTGATCCTCGCCTTCTCCGTGTGGGCGATGCTCATGCCTGACTTTGCGCAGTCGACGATGAAGTCGATCGTCGACTGGATCGCGACCAACCTCGGTTGGTATTACGTCCTCACCGTCACCGTCGTCATCGCCTTCGTCCTCTGGGTCGCTTTGTCCAAGGAAGGCTCGGTCCGGCTGGGACCAGACCATTCCCGGCCGCAGTACAACCTGTTCACCTGGGTCGCGATGCTCTTCGCCGCAGGTGTGGGCATCGACATGCTCTTCTATTCGGTGACCGGACCGATCACCCAGTTCCTTCAGCCTGTCAATGCCGATCCCGAATCAGCGGCCGCCGCCCAGGACGCTGTTGTGTGGACCATGTTCCACTACGGCATCGCCGGCTGGTCGATGTACTCGCTGCTGGGTATGGCCATGGGCTACTTCGCCTACCGCTGGGGGATGCCCCTGTCGATCCGTGCGGTCCTCTACCCGCTGCTGGGCAAGCGTGTGCGCGGGGCCACCGGTGATGTCATCGACATCTTCGCCCTCGTCGGCACCGTCTTCGGTGTGGCCACCTCGATGGGGATCGGCGTCGTCCTGCTCAACGTCGGATTCTCCGAACTCTTCGGCCTCCCGCAGGGCCTCGGCCTCCAGATCGCCCTTGTCCTCGTCGCAGTCGTCATGACGATCGCGGCCTGCACCTCGGGTGTGGACAAGGGCATCCGCCTGGTCTCCGAGCTCAACCTGTGGTCCTGTGCCGCGATGATGCTCTACATCCTGATCACCGGCAAGACCGCGTTCCTGCTCAACGCCATGGTCGAGAACATCGGGCGCTTCATCTTCACCCTGCCCGAGCGGACCCTGGCCACCTTCGCCTACGTCGATGACGGTTCCGCCTGGATGGGTGCCTGGACCCTGTTCTTCTGGGCCTTCTGGCTCGCCTGGGGTCCCTTCGTCGGACTGTTCCTTGCCCGCATCTCTCGTGGACGTACTCTGCGCGAATTCGTCATCGCCGCCATCACCGCACCGGTGCTCTGCGACTTCATCATCGTCACGATCTTCGGAAACTCCGCACTGGCGGAGGTCTTCGACGGCAACTCCGAATTCGCAAAACTCGCCATCGACTCACCGGAGCAGGGTTGGTACGCCCTCCTCGACATGTTCCCTGGGGCGGCCTTCCTCATCGGACTCGCCACACTCTCGGGTCTGCTCTTCTACCTCACGAGTGCGAATTCGGGCGCCATGGTGATGTCGAATTTCTCGTCCACGATCCCCAACCCGGAAGAGGATGGGGCGAAATGGCTGCGCATCTTCTGGGCCCTCGTCACCGCCGTGCTCACCATCGCCATGCTCGTTGCCGGAGGAGTGACGACGATGGAGTATGCGACCCTGATCTTCGCTCTGCCGGTCACCGTCATCGCCTACCTCGTCATGGCCTCCTTCTCGAAAGTTCTGCGCATGGAACGAGCCGAGCGCGAGGGCAGGACCCGCAAGCGTCGGACAACTGCCGTCCACGGTGGCAGGACTCCGGAGAAGACCTGGCGGCAGAGGCTCGCCACCCTCCGCTCCTACCCTTCGAAGAAGTCCGTGGACCGATTCGTCACCGAGGTGGTCGAACCTGCCCTCGAAGCCGTGGCCGCAGAATTCCGGGAACTCGACTACACGGTCGACCTCACCAAGGAACCCGGCCCGGAGTCGGGAATCACGGAGAGCACCCTCTTCGTCGACATGGGCCAGCAGCGCGACTTCCACTATCAGATCGCCGCTGTCGAACACAATGTCCCCACCTTCGGCGCACGCAATGCACCTCGCGGCGACGACGTGTACTACAGGGTCGAGGTCTTCACACAGACCGGGTCCGAGGGCTATGACCTCATGGGGCTGAGCAGCCAGCAGATCATCGACGACGTCCTCGACCGCTACGAGAACCACCTGTCGTTCCTCGCCTACTCGCACGAACACTCGTATCAGTCGGTCGTGACCCCGCCGAGCCCTCCGGCCACGGATGCGATTCCGGCGGTGCCCACCTGGGCGGATGAGGTCGAGGAGATCGGCGAAGCTGATCCGGAGCCTGCTGGCGAACGACGCTGATGAGACGCAGGGTGCTGATGCGCTGAATCCGAGCGCCGGCACACCGTCGACGAACATGAACCGAGGCTGTCCCCGAAACCGGGGGCAGCCTCGGCGCATTCAGCAGGGTATTGCACGAAGTCGTCTTTGGCACCATAGTCGAGACTGGGAACTCGAGAACCATGCGAACGCACGAACCGGGAGGTGGCCTGCGTGGAGATGACCGCGGTGCTGTCGTTCTTGTCAGCCGGCGACTACACGATCGCGCGCGAAGTCATCCAGCGCGGCTTCGCCCTCCTGTTCTTCATCGCCTTCCTCAGTGCCTGGAACCAGTTCCCCGCCCTGCTGGGTGAGCACGGGCTGACCCCGGCACCGCGCTTCATCGCGGCCACCACCTCCGCGCAGGCACCGAGCCTGTTCCGGTGGAAGCGCTTCACCTACACCGACCGGCGGCTGCACATCGTGTGCGGCATCGGCATGCTCGCAGCAATGACCGTCATCATCGGACTCCCCCAGGCAGGGCCCGCGTGGACCACGATTCCGGTGTTCTTGCTGATGTGGTGGCTGTACTTCTCCATCTCGAGCATCGGGCAGCGCTTCTACGGCTTCGGCTGGGAGTCACTCCTCCTCGAGGCCGGATTCCTCGTCGGATTCCTCGGCTCCCACGAGGTGGCTCCCTCCCTGCTGATGATCTTCTTCCTCCGCTGGTTCGTCGTCCGCGTCGAGTTCGGGGCAGGCATGATCAAGATGCGCGGTGACAGCTCCTGGCGGGATCTCACTGCCATGGACTATCACCATCAGACCCAGCCGATGCCGGGCCCCTTCAGCCGCCGAGCCCACCTCATGCCCGGATGGTGGCATCGCGGTGAGACTCTGGGCAGTCACGTCATCCAGCTCAGCGCACCGTGGCTGCTGTTCCTGCCCCAACCCATCGCTTCCTTCGCCGCCGCGACCATCATCATCACACAGCTCGCGCTCGTCATCACCGGCAACTATGCCTGGCTGAATTGGGCGACGATCCTCCTCGCCTTCGCCGGAATCAGCGACTCGTTCCTGGGCTGGATCATCGGCGGCCCATGGCCCGGGTGGGGACTGTCCGGTCTGTCCGGCGCCGAGGCGGACGGTGTGTCGGCATCGACCAGTGCCCTCGCCTCCTCGGCGGCTCTGCCTCTGTGGTGGGCGGTCCTCGTCACCGCCTTCGTCGTCTGGCAGTGCGTGCTCAACGTCCCCGCCCTGCGCAATCTGTTCTCGCGCCGACAGAAGATGAATGCCAGCTTCAACCGGTGGGGACTGGGCAATGCCTACGGTGCCTTCGGCTCGATGACCGAAACTCGTGACGAGATCATCATCGAGGGCACTCTCGATCCCGATGCAACGATGACTGACGGTGACTGGCGCCCCTACGTGTTCAAAGGCAAGCCAGGCGATGTGCACCGCCGCTCACCGCTCGTCGCGCCCTATCATCTGCGACTGGACTGGCTGATGTGGTTCGCGGCCCTCGGCGACTACCGGCAGTCCTGGTTCTATGCACTCCTTGAACGCATCGATTCCGGGGATGCGCAGATCCGAACGCAACTGGGCCCTGACCCCTTCGGTGGTCAGGCACCGGCCCTCATCCGGGTCCGGATCTTCACCTACCGCTACGCCACCAGGCAGGAACGGCGTGCGGCTGCGGACGAAGGCCAACCTCGGCCGTGGTGGGTGCGTTCGAATCCTCGCACCATGGTCGAGCCCACGGACCTGCGCGAGGGCTGAAGACGCTGCAACACCATCGGACTGGGTTGCACATTTGCGCAGATGAGAAAGTTGCCACGGAGACCGGACGGATCTAAAGTTAACCTACATTAACTTTCCGATCCTGACTTAGGCTCGGGCACCAGTTTCCGAAGCAGGAGCCACCTTGCCCCACCCCAGCCATCCACATCTCACCTGCCCCCACCGCAGACGCCGCCATCTCTCCCGCACACTCACAGCCGCCATCGCGTCCGCCCTCACGCTCGGCCTCACCGCCTGCACAGCCGGCGCCCCCTCGGCTAGATCGGCGGACGGCGAGGGAGACAAGCCGGTCGTGCTGACCACCTTCACCGTGCTCGCCGATATCGCAGAGAACGTCGCCGGCGACCATCTCGACGTCGCGTCCATCACCAAGGCCGGCGCCGAGATCCATGGCTATGAACCGACTCCCGGAGACATTCGCAGAGCATCGCAGGCCGACCTCGTCCTCGACAACGGGCTCAACCTCGAACAGTGGTTCGAACAGTTCGTCGGCGACCTCGACGTTCCCCATGCCGTCGTCAGCGAAGGCATCGAGAAGCTATCGATCACCGAGGATGCCTACGCCGGCAAACCCAATCCCCACGCCTGGATGAGTCCGCTCAACGTCCAGATCTACGCGGACAACATGGCCGAGGCCTTCAGCGACCTCGACCCCGCGCACGCCGACGACTTCACAGCCCAGGCGGAGGCCTACAAAGCCGAGTTGCAGACGGTCCAGGACGAACTCGTGGAGGACCTGTCGGCTCTGCCGAAGCGACAGCGAGCACTCGTCACCTGCGAAGGCGCATTCTCCTACCTCGCCAGAGACGCCGGCCTGAGTGAGAAGTACATCTGGCCGGTCAACGCCGAGGCACAGGCGACACCCGGCCAGATCACCTCGGCGATCGAGTTCGTCGAGGACAACGGGGTGCCCGCGGTGTTCTGCGAATCCACTGTCTCCGCGGCACCCATGAAGCAGGTCGTCGAGGCCACCGAGGCTGATTTCGGCGGCACCCTCTACGTCGATTCGCTCTCCGAAGCCGACGGCCCGGTTCCCAGCTACCTCGATCTCATCCGGCACGATTCCGCGGTCATCTCCGACGCCCTGACCGGGAAGAGCTCATGAGCGCCCCCGCCATCGCCGTCGACGAGGTGACCGTCCACTATGGACAGGTCCTGGCCCTCGATCGGGCCGCCCTCACCCTCGAGACCGGGCGGATCTGCGGGCTCATCGGCATGAACGGGTCCGGAAAGTCGACCCTGTTCAAGACGATCATGGGACTGCTGGAACCCGACCAGGGACGCGTGCTGATCAATGGCGCATCCACGACGAGCGCACGCCGGTCGGGCATTCTCGGCTACGTGCCGCAGAGCGAGGATGTCGACTGGGACTTCCCGCTGTCGGTGCGGGAAGTCGTCACCATGGGTCGGTACGGGCATATGGGACCGCTGCGGATACGGCGGAAGACCGACCGTGAGGCCGTCGACCGCGCCCTCGAACGCGTCGAACTCACCGAGTACGCCGACCGCCAGATCGGCCAGCTCTCCGGCGGTCAAAAGAAGCGGGCATTCGTCGCACGCGGCATTGCGCAGGGGGCCACGATCCTGCTCCTCGACGAGCCGTTCGCCGGTGTCGACAAGCGCACCGAGGCCACGATCACGCGACTGCTGCGAGAGCTCGCCGAGGACGGCGCCACGGTGCTCGTGTCCACCCACGATCTGCATGCGCTGCCGGACCTTGCCGACGAGGCGATCCTGCTCATGCGCAGGGTGCTGCTCCACGGCGACCCCCAGGAGGTGCTCCGGCCTGAGAACCTCGCCCTGGCCTTCGGGCTCGATGTGATGAACAGCGGTGATGGAGCATGAGCGCCATTCAGCTCGTGCTCGAGCCTCTCGGTTACGATTTCATGCTCCGTGCCCTGGCGACGACGCTGATCGCATCGATAGTCTGCGCCGTCCTCTCCTGTTGGCTGGTGCTCATCGGCTGGTCGCTCATGGGTGACGCTGTCTCCCATGCGGTGCTGCCCGGCGTCGTCCTCGCCTACGTCCTCGGTGCGCCGTTCGCCCTCGGTGCCGTGGTCTTCGGGTTCCTCGCCGTCGGCCTCATCGGTGCCGTGCGCGACACCAGTCGGATCAAGGAAGACGCAGCGATCGGCATCGTCTTCACGTCCCTGTTCGCGCTGGGTCTGGTCCTCATCTCCGTCACGCCTTCGCACACAGACCTCAATCACATCATCTTCGGCAATCTCCTCGGCGTCTCATGGTCCGAGCTGCTCCAGGTGGCGATCCTCGGCGCCATCACTCTGACGGTGCTCGTGGCCAAGAACAGGGATTTCACGCTCTTCGCCTTCGATCCCACTCACGCTCATGCTCTGGGGCTCAATCCGAAGCTCCTCGGTGCGACTCTGCTCGGCCTGCTCGCGCTCACCTCCGTCGTCGCGCTGCAGGCCGTCGGGGTGGTGCTCGTCGTCGCCATGCTCATCATCCCCGGCGCCACCGCATACCTTCTCACGGACCGCTTCCAACGGATGCTGTTCATCGCGCCGGCGATCTCGATCGCCTGTGCGGTGGCCGGGCTCTATTCGAGCTACTACCTCGACACCGCCTCGGGTGGGATGGTCGTGCTCTCCCAAGGTGCGATCTTCGCGCTGGTCTACCTCTTCAGCCCCCGCCACGGACTCATCGGACGCCGATTGTCTGCACGGAGGAGACGTCGAGACCTCATCGGTGCAGACGCGGGCGCATGATGCGAGGGTGTCTTCGGCGTCACGAGGGCCCCGATGCTCCGATCAGTCGACACCGAGGGCCAGGAGCACGATGAGCACGATGTTGAGGGCGATAATGAGCACCGAGGCGAGGATGGCGATGATCGTGATGATGCGCGAGTTCGCGTACTGACCCATCACCGTCCGGTTCATCGTCAGCCTGACCAGGGGAACCATGGCAAAGGGGATGCCGAGGCTGAGCACGACCTGGCTGAGCACGAGTGACCAGGTCGGATCCACCCCGAGGCTCAGGATGATGAGTGCGGGAATCATCGTCACCGCGCGCTGCCACACGATCGGCACGTTGATCCGCAGCAGTCCCTGCATGATCGAGGCCCCCGCATAGGACCCGACCGCGCTCGAGGCCAAGCCGGAGGCGAGCAGTCCGACACCGAAGAACAGACCCACAACCTCGCCGAGGTTGGCCTGCACGACCGCGTGCGCGCCCTCGATCGTGTCGGTCCCGGTCTGACCCCGCAGCGATGCCGCGGCCAACAGCAGCATCGCGATATTGACCGAACCGGCGATGACCAGTGAGAGCACGACGTCCCACCGGCTGGCCTTGAGCAGCTGGGGAATCGAGGCACGCGGGGCACTGCCGTGTCGGTCGACGGACAGTGCCGAGTGGAGGTAGATGGCGTGGGGCATCACGGTCGCGCCAAGCATGCTGGCGGCCAGGACAACGGAGTTCGTGCCCTCGAGCCTGGGCACGATTCCACCTGCCGCTTGCCCCCAGTTCACATCGCCGACGAACAGGCCTGCTAGAAATCCAATGGCGATGATTGCGAGCAGGGTGATGATCACCGTTTCGAAGGGACGCTGACCACGGGTGGACTGGATCGAGAGCAGGAACAGAGACACGACGCCGACAATGAGACCACCCAGCAGCAGCGGCAGGTCGAAGAGGATCTTCAACGCGATGGCGCCGCCGATCACCTCGGCGATGTCGGTGGCGATGGCCACGATCTCCGCCTGCCCCCAATATGCCAGCCGCGATCGTCGACTGAGCCTGTCGCCGAGGAGGCCGGGCAGGGACTGCCCGGAGACCAGGCCGAGCTTCGAGGACAGGTACTGCACGAGAACGGCGATGAGATTGGCCGCGACCAAGACCCACACCAGCATGTATCCGTACTCGGCACCCGCGCTGAGATTGGCGGCGACGTTGCCCGGATCGACGTACGCGATCGCGGCGACGAAGGCCGGACCCAGAAGGAAGAAGGTGGAGACCTTCTTCGGACGTGCAGCGGCGATGGAGGTGCCGGAGTCCGGTGGATCGACGTTCATAAAGTTAAGGTACATTAACTCTACCTTGCGGGCAACATCTTCTCAATTGGCCTCATTTTGCGACCGCATCTGGTAACTGAACACGGAAAGGCTTACGCTTCGACCATGCCTACTGAACACGTTCATTCATTTACAGACCGCCGGCTGCGCACCGAGGAGAAGATCATCTCCGCCGCCGCCGATCTGTTTCTCGAATCCGGCTACAAAGCCACGACAGTCAGAGGCATCGCCACCCGCGCCGAGGTGTCCGTGGGCAGGGTGATGGCCGCCGGCGACAAGGATGTCCTCCTCATTCGCTGCTACGACCGCTGGATCGCACAGCTCCAGTCCGGGACCTATACCCTTCCAGTTCGAGCGCGCACGGGGTCAGTGGCATCTGCACGAAGTCAGCCGGCATCGTCTGCACGTGGCCGGGTGAAGCCAGCGGCCACCTCGGCGGTGCAGAACCACTTGGTGGGCATCTTCCTGCCGTTCCTCGAATTCTTCGCGGCTCACGAGGACCTGTCTCGGGACTATGCGGCCGCGCTGATGCGGGTGCCCGGCAAGCCCCAGGTATTTGAGTCTCTTGCCGTTGACCTCCAGGAGAAGCTGTCCTCGAGCTTGATCTCAATCGGGATCAGCGAAGCATATGCACTGGCCAGCGCCGTGGCGCTCTACGACTCCTACCTCGGAATCCTGTTCCGATGGGCGGCCAGCGATATGAGCCTGCCCGAGGCGACCGAGGCGCTCTCTCAGAGCATCGCGTTCCACACCCAGCTGAGGAGACCCGCATGAGGCCGCCTCCCGAAATACGGAAGTCCACATGACCCTGTTCCCCGATCCCTGGTGGCCTGTGGCGGTGATGGCTCTCATCGTCCTCGTCGACGGCCTCATGACATTCTGGCCGCCGAAGGCCATCGTCGACTGCCTCGACGGAGTCGGACTCCCCAGCGACTGGTGGTGGGCCCTCGCCGTGGTGAAGTTCCTCGCGGTGGCGGGCCTGGTCGCCGGTTTCTGGATCCCGGGCGTCGGCCTGGCAGCGACCGTCGGCCTCATCGCCTACTTCCTCACCGCCGCCGGTGCCCATCTGCGCGCCCACTACGTCGGCCGCGACTTCTGGGTCAACTGCCTGGGGCTGCTCGTGCTCAACATCCTCATCCTCGTCTTCTGCTTCCTCACCTGAGCCACTGCCACGGGGAAAGTTCGAACACCTTCGGACCCGCTTACCTGGATGCTTGTTTTCACCCGCCGGAGATTTCATAGTGGAGTCAGGGCCGAGAGTTCGGCTCCGCGACGGAGGGATTGGCGGCGTGGCCGAATCAGCAGAGGACCGATACGCCCGCTGGGCATGGATCCACGAAACCGCAGTGATGACCGGCTGGAACTTCGACCCCCTCGGCTCCAGGGTCGTCGCCGATGACCCGCCCTGGGATTTCGACTTAACCTGCGCCAAAGCGATGGCGCAGTCGATGCCGTGCCTCGACATGGGAACCGGCGGAGGCGAGCGCCTCGGCGAACTCGTCAAACATGTCAGCACCATTGGAGGCTTCCTCAATCGCGGATCCTCGGTCTTTGCCAGTGAGGGGTGGAAGCCCAACCTGGAGCTGGCCACCTCGGCGCTGGCGGAATACGGCATCGAGGTTTGTGAGTACGACAGCGAGACCGGCGAACCCATGCCCTGGCCCGACGATTTCTTCGAACTCGTGATGAACCGGCATGAGAGCTACGATCCGTCCGAGCTCGCCCGCGTGGTGATGCCAGACGGACGCTTCCTCACCCAGCAGGTCGACGGAACCGAGGCCGGCGAGTTCAGGCGCTGGTTCGGCGGCACACCTGAGGCTCCCGACAATCGCCTCGAGCCCTGCATTGACGAACTCGAGGCGCACGGTTTCACGATCAGCGATGCCGATGAGTGGACAGGCACGATGGAATTCGCCGACGTCGAGGCGATCATCGAATATCTCGCCTACGTCCCCTGGGACGTTCCCGGCTTCAACGTGGCGGACAATCTTGTGGCCCTTGACCGACTGGCGGCCCGCAGATCGCCGATTGAGGTGGCGCAGAAGCGCTTCCTCATCGTCGCCGAGCGATAGTCCTCCCGCTCCTCGGCGGACTGTAGTATTCCAACCTCCGGGGGACGGTCAGGTTTTCCCGACCTGGGTCACAGGGAAGCCGCATGGGCGGGTGATGGTCGGCGCGCATAGTGTCGAAGACATGACCTCGCCGGACTTCATGTACCCCCAGCCCACCGATGACGAATTGGCCGCACAGCAGCCCTATACCGCGGCGCTGGGAAGTCAGGTGAGCACCTTGAGTCGCTCACCCGTCTCGTCGCCCGCAGATGCGAACCGGCCGCTGCTCGGCAAGGTCGCCCTGGGCATCACAATCATTGCCGCAGGACTGTCTCTGCTCGCCTCGATCACCCTCGGCGTCACCATCGGCCCGATGGAGAACGAACACGGCCACTTCTTCACCGACATTCCAAGTTGGTACCAGAACCTTGCGATCGCAATTGCCGGCCTGCAAGTCCTGTGCGCGGCTCTTGGGGTCACCGGCCTCATCATGGGCATCGTCTCAGCTGCCAGCGACCGCGCCAGAACTCAGGGAATCATCGCCATCGCCATCGCCGCCCTGGCCCCATTCATCTCCTTCGGACTTTTCATAATCCTGAGCCTCGCCATCGCCTGAGGCCGTCGTTCGACTCGGTTTCGTCCGACATTCAGACTGACTCTTGACACGATCCGCGTCGCCAGGGACGATTAGACAAATCGATTTGGCCGCCAATGTCGCCAGGCCCGATCATGATGCGTTTCCGAGGAGAGTCCTATGACCGCCGCACCAGAAGCAGCCGAGACCGTCCACCCCGTCGATCAGCTCCGGCCGATGCACCGACTCATCCCGTTCGCGATCCAGCATGTTCTGGTCATGGTGGCCACACCGATCTCCTCGGTCTTCCTCATCGCCGGCGCATTGGACCTCAATGAAGCGGCCACCTCGGCGGTCTTGGCTGCGGTCTTCATCTTCTCCGGCCTTGGGTCGATCCTCCAATCCGTCGGCGTGTGGAAGATCGGGGTCAAGCTGCCCTTCGTCATGCTTCCAGGCGGTGCGGCCACCGTTCTGTTCATCACGATCGGCCAGGGCACCGACATCGAGACGGCCGTGGGCGCGGTCATCCTCACCGGCGTCTTCTACATCCTGGCAGTCACCCTCTTCGTGAAGCTGCTCAAGTTCTTCCCGCCGCTGGTCATCGGAATCATGGTCATCGTCATCGGCGTCAACCTCGTCCAAGTCACCGGCAAACTCATCGTCGGTGAGGCCGATACGAAGGAGTTCGGTGATCCGCAGAACCTGCTGCTCGGCCTCATCACGGTTGTCATCACGGTGCTGTGCTTCCGCTTCCTGCGCGGAATGCTCGGCAAGCTCTCCGTGGCTCTCGGACTCATCGGCGGCACCATCGTCGCCGCGTTCATGGGCGTGACCGACTTCGCAGCACAGACCAGCGGCCCGCTGCTGGCAGCCCCGACGCTCTTCCCCTTCGGTACCCCGAAGTTCGATGTCATCGCCGCGATCCCGATGCTGCTGTGGGCATTGGCCTCCATGGCCGAGGCGACGGGACAGACGATCATCAACGGTGAGATCGTCGAGAAGAAGGTCGACCCCAGTCGCGATGTTCCACGGCTGATCCGCGCCGATGGCATCGTGACGATCTTCGGTGGGCTCTTCGGCACACCGGCGATGGTCACCAGTGGTGAGAATGTCGGCATCGTGCGTGCTTCGGGCGTGCGCAGCAGGTTCGTCACAGCCTTCGCCGGTGTCCTCCTCATCATCATCGGCATCAGCCCCATCGCCAGGATCCTCAACGGCATCCCGGCGGCAGTCGTCGGCGGAACGGCAGTCGTGGTCTTCGCGATCATCGCAGTCCTGGGCATACAGATGCTCGCCAAGGTCGACTTCAACCAGACAGGCAACCTCATCACGGCCACCGTCGGACTGGCAGCCGGACTGCTCCCAGTCCTCATTCCGGGCATGTACTCGCAGCTGACTCCCAACGTCGCATCGCTGCTGGGCAGCGGAGTCGCGATGGCCGCCTTCGTCTCGGTCGTGCTCAATCTGCTCTTCCATCACACAGGCAAACGGAACCGGCACCCGAAGAGTCGTACGGCGATCGACGACCCCAGCCACCTGGATCAGCGTCCCGGCGACTATCGGATCTGAGCTGGTCAGGCGGGCACCGGCCCGCAGCGGTTGATCAGGCGGACACCGCTCTTCTACGACTGCTCAGGCGGGACCGGCCGTCGATTCTCTGACGACCAAAGTCGGTGCGGATGCTCCGCTCGACGCTTCCGGCCCGGAATCGCCGTCGAGAATGGCCACGAGGCTTTCGACGGCCTCGCTCGAGATCGCATCGAGTCCCAGATCGACTGCGGTCAGCGGCGGAGTGCTCGTGCGGGCGCGCAGACCGTCATACCGTGTGGCGATGAGCAGATCGCCTCCGATGGTCCGTCCCGCTTCCTGACCTGCTCGCACGGCGCCGGTCGCGAATGCATCGATGGGGACGACCAGTCCGTCGACCTCCGGATGCTCGGCCAGCAGCCGAGTCGATGCGCGGTACCCGCCGTCTTCACCATCACTTTCGTCCGCCTCGGCGATCACAGGGGTGAAGCCGATACGAGCGGCAGCAGCCTCATAGACCTCCCGGGCGGCAGCCTGTGATCTGCGCCGATCCGAACCCATGACGAGCCCCGGGTGCTGTGCTCCGCGCTCCACGAGATGTGAGACGAGGAGCTCTGCGGTCTCTTCATGGTGCAGGTCCACTGTCCGTTGACTCGGCGGACTATCGATCGCCACGAACGGAATTCCTCGTTCGTTCAGTGCTGCGGCGATGGGATCATCGGTCGCGGGTTCAAGGAGGATCGCGCCGTCGATGTCGAGCCGGTCGACGGGGCTGGCGTCGCCGTCGGGCGGGGCGAGGACGAAGACATAGCCCTCGAGCAGTGCCGTGCGGGCGCAGCCCATCGCGAGCTCGGTGAAGAAGCCCAATTGCGAGGGCCCGGCGGAGACCGCCGAGGGCATCGACGACAGCAGCGCGAGCGTCTGGGAACGGCCGGAGCGCAAGCTCTGAGCCCGGACGCTGGGTCGATAGTTGAGGCGGGCGGCGACCTCTTTGACCCTGTCCCGAGTCGCGGAATTGACCTTGCCCAGACCGTTGAGGGCATGGGAGACGGTCGTGCGTGAGACACCGGCCTCACGTGCCACATCAGCGATCGTGGCTCGGACCGGTCGCGAAGTTTCACCCATGGTTTCAGCCTACTGGATGGGAAGTCACGACTGGATGATGACGATGGCGCCGGAGACGATCGCGAAGCCGAGGACGATGTAGCGCAGCACCGGGCCGTCGAGGCGGTGGTGGACGTATCGGCTGAGGAACGAACCGATGGCCAAGAAGGGCAGCATGGCGAGTGTGAACAGCATCGTCGGCCCATTCACCTGACCGCTGATGGCCAGGACGATCAGTGAGATGACCTCCCCGACGAGGAAGCACACGGCTACCGTGGAGCGCAGCTCCGGGCCGGGACTGTGCTGGTAGGCCAGGGCGTAGGGCGGTCCGCCGATACCCGTCGAGGTCTCTGTGACACCGGTGATGAGGCCGACGATGGCCAGAACGGGTTTGTTCGGAGCGAACTTCGGGGCGAGGAGCGCGATGACGGCGGCCACCAGCGTCGACCAGCCGATGAGCAGGGCGAGTTGGTGGAGGTTGACGATGACGAGGATCCAGAGCCCGAAGAACGTGCCGGCAAAACGGCCCACGCTGATCCACTTCACCCCGTGCCAATGGATGTCGGATCGCTCCCGGGCCGCGACGTAGAAGTTCAGCGGAATCATCAGCACGAGCAGCATCACGGGGATCAGGCTCGGGTCGATGAAGCTGACGACGGGGGCGGTGATCATCGCGAAGCCCATGCCTGTCGAGCCCTGCACGAAGGCCGAGAGCAGCACGGTGACCGCGACGATGCTGAAGGCGAGGATCGACAGGCCCAGGACCGTCACAGTCGGTGCTCACTCATCCACGCGGCGCGGTGTTCGCTCGCCGATGGGTCGATGCGGGTGATCGGAGAATCGGCGACGACTCGGCCTGAGACCTCGCGGGCACGCTCTAAGAAGGCACGTCCGTCCCAGTCAACAGGCCACCCCTTCTCAAGCCGGAGTCTGCCGTCGACGATCACTGCCTCGATCTGATCGCGGTTGGCGATGCGCACGAGTTCCCAGGGCACATCCCAGGAGGGAACGAATTCGGGGACGTCGAGATCAACCACGAGCAGGTCTGCGAGTGCTCCTGGGCCGATCTCTCCGACCTGTCCGGCCAGTCCGACGGCGTCTGCTCCCCCGCGCAGCCCTTGTTCGAGCCAGGTCCAGCCACCGCCGCTCGATGAGTCGCCGACGACGGTTCCGCCAGTCAGTCGCTGTGCTGTTTCGGCTGCGTCCAGGAGGCGGAAGGCATCGGAGCGGGTCCCGTCGGTGCCCAAACCGATGCGCATGCCGAGTTCGTGCATGAGCAGTGCCGGTGCAACCGCGTTGCCTTTCCAGGAACTCGCGACAGGGTTGTAGGCGATGGCTCCTCCGCTGTCGGCCAGCAGTCTTATTTCGCGGGGAGTCAGCAGTGTTGCGTGCGCGGCCAGAAGTTCGGGTCCCAGGGCGCCGAGGCGGGCCAGTCGTTCCAGCGGACGCTCTTTGTTGGCGATGAGGGATCGTTCGACCGCGGCGAGGTGTTCGTTGAGGTGGGTCTGGAAGGGGACTCCGGCTTCGCGTGCCAGCTGTGTAATCGCGACAAGGGCCTCGTCCGAGGCGACCTCGGGGATGGACACGGCCAGCGAGGGGTGGACCAGAGGTTCGGCGACCCACCTGCTCAGGTGATGCTGGGCGGCGGCGAGAACCTCGGCGAGGTTCGCGGTTTTCGCCCCTCCGCCCAAATCGTTGCAGATCACGCCGAGGACGCACCGCAGTCCGACAGCGGAAGTGACATCGGCGATGGCGGAGACGTCGACGCTGGCGCGAGTGCCCGCGTCGGCGACCGTCGTGAACCCGCCGCGCAAGGATTCCCAGGCGGCCAGTCGGGTGGCGACGTCGATGGCCTCGGCGTCCATGTTCGCCTCCATCGGAACCCAGACGCGCTGGAAGATCTCGGAGGGTTCGCCGAAGACGAGCGATTTGCCGAAGGACTGTGTGAGGTGATGGTGCGAGTCGATGAAGCCCGGCATGAGGAGCCGGCCGGGCAGGTCGATGCGCACCATATTCTCCGGAGCCGCTGCGGTGACAGCCTCGAGGGGTCCGACGTCGACGATGCGCCCCTCAGCGATGAGCACCGCATGATCGCGCTGCGGGCCTTCGGGAAGGAGGACCTGTTCGGGAACGAGCAGCGTCGGGGCCTGGTGCAGTGTGCGCAGCTGGGTCATGTCATCCTTCGTCGTCGCAGGGGCCTCTTCGACCCTGCATTTCCTCGTGGTCCACGATACCGAAAGGTCGCCGGTCAAAGGCGAGCCAAATCGATTTGGTTCTCTTCAGTCTACGCGGCAGCGGCGGTGCGCGTCAACGGCCGGGGAGACTATGGCCGGCTTGGCGAACGACAGTGAAGCACGCACCGAACCGACGCCGTAAAATGGGGTCATGACACCATTGCCCCTCACCCCCACCTCGGCGGCTCACGGGGTTTTGGACTGTCACTACTTCGACAAGGGACTGTGCCGCTCCTGCACCTTCATCGAAACCACCCACATCAATCAGGTCGCGAACAAAGAGGCATGGTGCCGCGAGGTACTTGCCGACCACTCCCCCGATGTCTGGCTGCCTGCCGTGGTCGGGGCCGACAGCGATTTCCGCAACCGGGCGAAGCTGGCGGTGGGCGGCTCGGCCGGCGCCGTCACCTTAGGCATCCTGGACCAGGACTTCCACGGGGTCGACCTGCGCGAGTGCGGGATCCAGTCCGCACAGATCCGCACTGTGATCCCGACCCTTGCGGGCTTTCTCGACCACACGAACCTCGACCCCTATGACATCAAAGCTCGCCGAGGTGAGCTGAAGTTCGTCCATGTCACCGCGGCACCGTCCGGAGACCTGATGATCAGGTTCGTCGTCCGCAGCCAGCACGGACTCGACGCGCTGCGGTCCAGGCGTGACCAGCTCATCGAGCTGATACCCATGGCCACTGTCATCTCCGTCAACCTGCTGCCCGAGCATAAGGCAGTGCTCGAAGGCAGTCACGAAGAGTTGCTGCTGGGGGACTCGCTGCGCATGAATCTCGACCGGGTCGACCTGCATCTGCGCCCGCAGTCCTTCTTCCAGACGAACACCGAAGTGGCGATCGCTCTCTACAATCAGGTCGCTGAGTGGGTGGACGAGATCTCACCCAGCTCGCTGTGGGATCTGTACTGCGGAGTGGGCGGGTTCGCGCTGTATTGCGCGAAGGAGTCTGATCAGCAGACTTCGCGCACCGTCACCGGCGTAGAGCTGAGCGAGCAGGCCATCGATTCCGCGAAGATCAGCGCTGCCGAACTCGGCTTCGGCACCCAGTCAGGTACCACGGTCGAGTTCATCGCCGATGATGCCACTGAGTTCGCTGAGGCGAACCTGGCGACCGGCGAACGACCGGATTGTGTGATCGTCAACCCACCTCGGCGAGGGATCGGGGCACGGCTGTCAGCGGCTCTTGAGGAATCCGGGATCGATCACATCGTCTATTCGAGCTGCAATCCGCTCACTCTGGCCAAGGACCTTGACCGGATGCCCAGCTGCACCGTCGAGCGGGCGCAAGTCTTCGACATGTTCCCGCACACCAAACACCTCGAAGTTGCGGTGGTGCTGCGGCGGCGGTGACATCAGCCATCTCATCAGCATGACGGTGAAGCAGCTGACATGACATTTTCCCTTCCAGCGCCGTAGCCAAATCTGATACCACATTGGTATCATTGACACATGGCAATGACACTGCGTTTGAACAAGAATGACGAAGAGCTCCTGACTCGCCTCGCGGAGCAAGACGGGGTGAGCCGCCAGGCGCTCATCATCAATGCAATCCACGAGGTGGCCGAGAGGCGGGGCCACGAGGCACAAGTCAGCGACGCCTCGAAGCGCGCCCGCGAACGGTATGGCGATCTGCTCGACCGGCTCGGAAAGTGACGATCTACCTCCACACTGAAGATCTCCTCGAATTGGTCGCCGATCTCAATGTTGGACCGGTTCGGGACCTCGGTCTGCTTGATTCCGCTGCCCACCGACCTACGACGACCTTGTGGGCCACCGAGGTCTATCCGAGCACAGACGAGAAGGGCGCGGTCCTGCTGGAGTCGATCGTCCGAAATCATCCTCTCGTCGATGGCAATAAGCGGCTGGGCTGGCTCAGCCTCGCCGTCTTCTATGATCTCAATGGGGTCAGTTTCGATGCGCCGGACGACGATGCCTACGCTCTTGTCATTTCGATCGCGAGCGGCAGCATGGAGACGGCCGAAATCGCGGCGAAGTTGAGAACGTGGCACGGCTGAAAACAGGATCCCGGAAGGGCTTGAACCCTCACAATTAGTCACACTCAACAGACTGCGATTGCAGTTCTGCTGCGATATCACGCCGCTCAGTAGTCCATGCCCATCGCGGCCCGAACCTCGGCGAGGGTGGAATCGGCGATCGCGTTCGCGCGATCGTTGCCTTCCGCCAGGATTCCGTCGACGTACGTCTTGTCCGCCTCCAACTGCCGACGACGGCTGCGATGTTCCGATAAGAACTCATTGACCGCCTCGGCAGTGGTGGCCTTGAGCGCACCCGATCCCGCATCACCCAGTTCATCCGCGATGGCTTGCGGAGTGGATCCGGAGCAGAAGGCAGCGGTCGTCAGAAGCGCGGACACACCTGGTCGTTGCTCGGGGTCGAAGCTGATATGCGGATCAGAATCGGTGCGGGCCTTACGGATGAGCCGAGTCGTCTCGTCTTCGTTCATCCCCAAAGCGATCGCATTGCCGTAGCTCTTCGACATCTTCCGCCCGTCGATGCCCGGCACCTCGGGCGTCTCGGTGACCATGGCCTCGGGTTCTCGGAAAACGTGCCCGTAACGCTCGTTGAAGCGCCGGGCGATCGTCCGCGTGATCTCGACATGCGGCAGATTGTCCTTGCCCACCGGCACTAGGTTGCCCTTGCAGAAGAGGATGTCGGCGGCCTGGTGGACGGGGTAAGTCAGCAGCAGACCGCTGAGTGGCCGGTCGGAGGCCTCGAGGTCGGACTTGACCGTGGGATTTCGTCGCAGCTCGCTGTCGGTGACGAGGCTGAGGAACGGCAACAGCAGCTGGTTGAGGGCCGGGACCGAGGAATGCGTGAAGATGGTCGTCTTTGCCGGGTCGATCCCTGCCGCCAGATAGTCGAGGATCGCCTCAGCAACGTTGTTCTTCACATTCGCCGAGGTGTCCCTGTCGGTGATCACCTGATAGTCCGCGAGGATGATGAAGGTTTCAATCCCCTTGTTCTGCAGCCTCACGCGCTCGAGCACCGAACCGAAGAGATGCCCGAGGTGAAGTCGGCCCGTCGGCCGTTCGCCCGAGAGCATGCGATAGTTTCCGGGATTCGCGTCAACATCGTTGTGAAGGCGCGGCATGCGGGACAGTGTGGCGTCGTAGGAATCCATGTGTTCTCCAATGCGTAAAGGGCTGCACGGAGGGGTCCCACAGGTGAAGCGGGCTGCCATGCAGCCCGCGAAAATGCGTCAGTCGGCTGCCAGTTGCAGCCACCACCAGTTGAGTCGGGAAAAACGCATGCGACCAGTGTATGCCTGTCGCGATTGCGCTTCGACTGCGGGTCGGTTGGACTAAGCTGTGATCTATGACCGGACAGGCCTTCAGCCGCTCACGGATCGGTAACCCGGTCCTCAGTTGAGCCGCAGTGGACGCGAGCCCAGAGTTCGCGGTCCGCCCCCTTTCGAGAAGCTCTCTCATTGAACCCACTTTTCGAAAGGACACCATGTCAGCAACCTTCAACCACACCATCATCGCCGCCGCCGATCCGGCGGCATCCGCTCAGTTCTACGTCGACATCCTCGAGGCCGAGCACACTCAGTCATGGGGAGTCTTCTCCAACATCATGCTCGACGGGGGTGTGATGCTGCAGTTCGCGTCTCCCCCGCAGACCTTCGACATACAGCCCGTGCATATGGCCTTCGTCTGCACGGATGATCATTTCGATCGCGCGGTGGCGCTGTTGGACGAACGTGGCCTCGACTTCTGGGCAGACCCGCAGCGGACTCGACTGCATGAGACGAACACCGAGCATGGGGGCCGTGGCGTGTACTTTTTGGACCCGTCGGGCATGTATTTGGAGCTCATCACCCAGCCCTATCTGTGAGCCGGCGCCGGGTCGCGCGTCGAAAGCACACCTTAGCGTCGAGCGCATATTTTAGGGAGTATGCGCTCGACGCTAAGGTGTGCTTTCGGCGAAAAGGAGGGGTCGCTGGCACTAGGCCTACTGGGGCGAGAAACGTCACACTCTCCACTGATGTGCCGAAACGAGTCGGTCTTTCCAATCGAAAGCGAATACACTCGTCACCTACAAGGCTCCACGAACACCCCAGTTCGCGGAGCCTGTTTCTTGCCATTGCGCACTACCCCCACCGCCCCCTGACGAAGACTCCTGCCCGCCGCCGAGGCTGGCTCGAGCTTGGAGACCACGATGACGATGCTGGACAACCACGTACCTGAACCGGAGCCTGACCCCGGGCCTGAAGCCGACTCGGAGCCTGCCCCCGCGGCAAGGACCACTGCATCCGAAAGGATCGCCGCGGACGCGGCAGCCGCGCAAGCAGAATCACAGGATGCCGACTCCGCTCAGCGAAGCCCCATCGGCAGCGTCTTCTACTGGTCGGTGGCCTTCGTCATCGCCTTCGTGCTCTGGGCTGCGATCTCACCGGAGAGCCTGGGCAACATCATGACCACTGCGATGACCGCAGTCTCATCGGGCTTCGGCTGGATCTATCTCGTCGTGCCATTCGCCGCGATCGTCATGCTCGTGTGGTTTGCGGCCAGCAGATTCGGCCGTCTTCGTCTCGGGTCCGCGGATTCGAGGCCGGAATACAGCACCTTTGCCTGGCTGGCGATGATCTTGGCAGCGGTCATGGGCATCGGCCTCGTCAGCTACGGTGTGGCCGAGCCGATGTCGCACTTCATGGTCCCGCCACATGGCTTGGCAGAGCCGGAGACCATGGACGCCGCGGTCCGCGCCATGCAGTTCTCCTATCTCGACTGGGGCTTCCAGGCTTGGGCCATCTTCGGAGTCTTCGGCCTGGCCATCGGCTATTCCACACATCGGAAAGGTCGCCCGGCTCTCGTATCGACGATGCTGCGCCCAGTGCTCGGGCGGTTCGTCGACGGGTGGGTCGGCAAGTTCATCGACATCCTCACCATCATCGCCACCCTGTTCGGCACGACAACCTCACTGGGCCTCGGCGCCTCTCAGATCGGTGAGGGCCTCAAAGTCGTGTTCGGCGTCGACGCCACCCTGACTCTGCAGGTCGTCGTCATCGGCGTGCTGACGCTACTCTTCACCGGCTCGGCTCTCTCCGGCGTCGGCCGCGGCATCAAATACGTCTCCCAGATCACTCTGACTATGGCGACCGTCCTCGGGCTGTTCGTCTTCATCACCGGGCCCAGCGGCTTCGTCGCCGATCTGTTCGTGCGCTCGGTCGGTTCCTTCGCCGGCGACTTCCTGCAGTTGAGCTTCATGACGCCTTCAAGCGCGGCAGACAGCGAATGGATGCTGGGCTGGACCTACTTCATGATGGCCTGGTGGCTGTCGTGGAGCGCCTTCGTCGGAATCTTCCTGGCCAAGATCTCCAAGGGCCGCACGATCCGCCAGTTCGTCGCCGGCGTGCTGCTCGTTCCGAGTGCCGTGTTCTTCCTCTGGTTCACCATCATGGGCGGGTCTGCGATCAAGCTCGACATGGGCGGAGCGAAGATCGGGGAGGCCACTACGGCCAATCTCGATACCGCATTCTTCAGCCTGCTCGAAGAACTGCCGCTCTCGCTTCTGGCCTCGATCTTCACCGTCATCATGGTGATCCTGTTCTTCGTCTCCTCTGCTGACTCGAACACCTTCGTGCTCAGTTCGCTGTCCTCGCGAGGCTCGTTCGAGCCGCACCGTCCGGTCATCGCCACCTGGGGATTCCTCACCGGCGCGTGCGCGATCGTGCTGCTCCTCCTTGGTGGACTCCAGGCTCTGCAGCAGGCGGCGATGCTCTCTGCGGTGCCATTCACCGTCATCGTCGTCGTTCTCGGAATCGCTCTGATCAAGGAGCTGCGCAGCGACCATCAGATCGTTGAGGAAGTCGCCCGCGAAAAGCGCGTGCTCGGACTCTGAGCCTCACTCTGGCCCCACGCTACATCGAGCGGACCACTGAGCTTCGATGGGAGACGCTACAACCTGCTCCCTCGACGACAAGTGGTCCGCTCGATTGTTCTGGATGAGGATGGTCACCGCAGCCAGAGGTCATTTCGGCGGCGGCACAAACCATAAAGCGCTGACGTCATTTTTATGAGAAACTTATATAATTCATAATTTTTGGGATGGTGACGATGAGTTCCGGAAACCTCGAACCAGCACGAAGCAACGCTCTAAACTGGCCGCCGATCGGGGCCGAGACCTACGACTGGACATCGCGCTCAGGCTTTGGCCCGAGCGCAGCGATTCATGCTGGAAGCGTGAAATATGACTCCTCAGTTCCACCGACGATCGCTGACCGAACCCCCGCTATAGACCCTGAAGTAGCCGCAGTCGCTGAGGAAGCAATTCGGGAGCTGAGCCGATTCGACGCCGAACTGGGATTTCAAATTGCAGGTTTTGCACCAGTCCTCCTGCGGTCAGAGGCAGCATCGTCATCTCAAATTGAAAACCTGACAGCCAGCGCTCGCGCAATCTTCTCCGCAGAGCTCGGAGCTCGGTCTGGCAGCAACGCTGAGCTGATTGCGGCAAATACGAACGCTCTGCTCACAGCACTCAAAAGCGCTGATTCCATTTCAAGCGATTCGATACGAACGATCCATCAAGTTCTCATGGGGACTCAGACTCGACACACTCCGGGCGAGTTCAGGGACGAACAGGTGTGGATAGGTACCCGTGCCGATTCCCCTGTAGGTGCGGAGTTCGTGCCACCTCATCATTCCCGAGTGCCGGAACTCATCAAAGACTTGACAGCTTTTGCAGAACGGGCCGATGTTCCAGCGATGACGGCGATAGCGATCACGCACGCACAGTTTGAGACGATCCATCCGTTCACAGACGGCAATGGGAGAACTGGGCGCGCGATTGTGCAGACAATGCTTCGACAGCGGGGAATCACTCGCAATGTAGCTGTACCAGTATCAGCTGGACTGCTTGCTGATGTTTCTCGTTACCACAGCGCATTGACAGAGTATCGGCGAGGCAATGTCGATCCGATCATTCGAATTTTCGCAGAGGCTGCGTTCCGGGCGATAGATAACAGTACTCAACTCGTGACAGATCTGCGAAGGATTCGTGAGAGCTGGGATTCGAAATTGACCGCCAGGAAGAATTCAAATGCTTGGAGATTGCTCGACATCCTGATCGAGCACCCGGTCCTCAATTCCGCCACCGCCGCAGAGGAACTGAGAGTTGCACAACCGAACATCTATCCACCCTTGAAAGCGCTCGTCGATGCAGGAATTGCCAGCTCGAAGGCTGAACATGGCTTGGGTCCGTTCTGGCGCAGTGACGAAATCCTCGCGGCGATCGATGCCTTTGCCCAGCGTGCCGGACGGCGGCAGAACTCATAAAGCGTTGACGTCATTTTTATGAGAACAACTTCTAAGTCATAAAAATCAGGAGCGCTGTTTATGAGTTCCACACATCTCTCAACTAGTGAAAGCGGTGGCCCCACGCTTCATCGAGGGGACCACCTAGCTTCGACGGGAGACGCCACAACCGGCTCTTTCGACACCAAGTGGTCCGCTTTGTTGTTCTGGCTGAGGACGGTCGCCGACGCTTGAGAGGTCACCGCAGCTTGGCGGTCACCTCGGCGGCGGCGGCGAGGACCTTGTCCACGAGCGGTTCAGTGACAGCGTCCTCGTCCAGCGCGTCACCGGAGGCTCCAGAGCCCAGCGCGTCACCGGCGAGCGAAAGACCGATTGCTGCGATCGGGCGGGAGAGAACGTCGTAGACGGGGGCTGCGATGGTTGAGATCCCGGGGGTGACCTCGCCGTGTTCGATCGCCCATCCGGCCCGCCTGTCCTGGGCCAGGATTGCGTTGAGCGCCTTGACCGTGGTCGGGCCCTGGCCGGTGCGGGTGACGAATCCGGACTCGGATTGGAACATCGCCAGCACCTCTGACTTGGGCAGATGCGCGAGTATCGCCCGCCCGGTCGCCGTCAGGTAACTGGGCATGCGCACTCCGGTGGCGGTGATGACCGCGACCGACTTCAGCGACTGCTCCTTGAGCAAGTACACGGTTTCCCAGCCGCGGATCACGGCCAGCTGTGCCGTTGCCGAGGTCTCCTCGGCCAGCTGCCGCACGATGGGCTGAGCCAGGCGCTGCAGCGGGTTCGTGCGCAGGTAGGAACTTCCCAGTTCGTGCACGCCGGCGCCCAGCACGTAACCGGATTCGGTGCGCACGACGAGCCCGAGTTCCTCGAGCACGGTGAGCAGCTCGTAGGCACTCGAGCGCGGGATCTCCAGCGCCCGGACCAGGGCACCGGCGGTGATCGGACGATTCGATGAGGCAAGATGCCGCAGAATCGCGATCGAGCGCCGCAGCGCCGGAACCTCAGCCACTGTTCAGTCCTCCATCCCGAGGGCCGCGAAAGCTGCCCGGTACAACTCCGAAATCGACCCTAGTTCGGTGTGCACGCCGTCGCGGACTCGCACATGTGCGCCGCTGACGGTCATTGCCACGTCTGCCGAGGTGGCCGAGAGGATGACCTGCTCCCCCACCGATCCGAAGGTGCGCATGCTGTCGGTTCTCACCGCAATGAAGTCACACGCCTTACCCACGGCCAGTTCGCCGACGGGCAGGTCGAGGCTGCGTGCCCCGCCCGTGGTCAGGGAGCTGATGAGCTCGGCCGGTGAGAATCGTCCTCGTTGGCCCGAGTGCAGTCGCTCCCCGGCTTCCAGGCCCTGGGTCTCGCGTAGTGCGTCGAGGACGACGTGCTGATCGGAGCCGATCGAGATCGTCGCTCCCGCATCGGCGAGTTCGCGGGCCGGTCCGATGCCGTCGGCCAGGTCGGCCTCCGTGCAGGGGCACATCACGATGTTGGCTTCGGCCCCGCCCAGGCTCGCGATGTCGTCATTGCTGAGGTGCGTGGCGTGGACGGCCGAAAGGTTCGACGCGACCACACCCGAGCGGTCGAGGACCTGCGTGGGTGTCGTGCCGTAGGCGGCTTGGCAGGCTTCGTTCTCCGCTGGCTGCTCGGACAGGTGCACGTGGACTGGTTCGTCAAGTTCGGCGAATCTGGGCAGGTTGGCTGCCGGGACCGCGCGGATCGAGTGGATGGCCGATCCCACGTGGACGAAGCTCTCGCCAGGGGAAATGACCGGGAACTCGGTGGCGAAGGACTCCGATAGCGCGGCATGGCGGTCCATGTAACCGTCGATGGTTCCATCACCGAACCGAGCCTGTTCTGCCGAGAGCTCGGAGTCGATGCCGCCGGTGAGGTAGCAGGTGTCGAGGAGTCGGATCCGCATCCCCGCCGAGGTGGCCGCTCGTGCCAGCGCCCGTTCCATCGCGTGTGCGCGGGTGGAATCGCCGGCACTATACGGTGTCCCGTCGGGTGCGTGGTGGACGTAGTGGAATTCGCCCACCGAGGTGTAGCCGCCGGCGAGCATCTCCGCGAAGACCGCGCGGGCCACGGTTTCGTAGTTCTCCGGGCTCAGCTTCGCGGCCACGGAGTACATGACTTCGCGCCAGGTCCAGAAGGTCCCGCCGTCGCCGTGGGTGCGTCCGCGCAGGATGCGGTGGAAGGCGTGGGAGTGGGCGTTGACTCCACCGGGCAGGGTGAAGCCGGGAACCACCTCGGCGATGGTGGGTGGGGTGTCGATCCCGGTCTCGACCGAGGTCAGGGTGCCGGTCTCATCGGCGGTGAGCAGGACGCCGGTGGCGACCTGCCCGTCGACCCAGGCGGTCTCGCACCAGAAGCGCGTGCTCATGATGCGGCCCCCAGTTCCCCTTCGAGGACCTTGACCAGGGCGGAGACTCCGGCGCGCTGGTCATCGACTTCGCAGGCCTCTTCGGGTGCGTGGGAGACTCCGGTCGGGTTGCGTACGTAGAGCATCGCCGAGGGCACGTGTGGGGCCAGGATGCCCGCATCGTGTCCGGCACCCGAGGGCAGCAGCGGTGCGTCTGGCAGCACGGAGGTCAGCCGGGAGTTGAGTTCGGCGGTGAAGTAGGTCGTCGGTGAGTAGGACTCCTGGGAGATCGACACCTCAACGCCGGCACCCTCGGCATGCTCGCGGGCGCGCTTCGAGATCGCCTCGAGGACCTGCTTGACGACAGCGTCGTCGGCGTGACGGATGTCGAGCCAGAAGCTCATGCCCGAGGCGATGACGTTCGTCCCGCCCGGGTGGATGAGGGTGCGTCCCACGGTGGCGACCGCCTGGTCGTGGCTGGCGGCGAGCACCGGGATGTCACCGATGACGCGGCTGCCGGCGACGACCGGATCGGCGCGGTGGCTCATCGGCGTGGTCCCGGCGTGGTTTCCCTGACCGGAGAACGCGAAGTGCCAGCGGCCGTGGCCGATGATCGAGGAGCCGATCGCCACAGGCTGGTCGGTGTTGATGAGACCGATGCCCTGCTCGACGTGGAGTTCGATGAAGGAGCCGACCTTCTCCAGCCGTGCGGTGTCGGTGCCGATGCGGTTCGGGTCGAGACCGTAGCCGCGGGCGACATCGGCAAAGGTGTCGCCGTTGGCATCGGTGAGACGCAGCGCCCGGTCTGAGTCGATGGCGCCGGCGATCAGGCGTGATCCCAGGCAGGCCACACCGAAGCGCGAGCCCTCTTCCTCAGGGAAGACGGCGAGCGCCAGTGGACGCTGGGCGCGTTCGAGTGCACCGGAGGACTTGAGTTCGTCGAAGGCGGCCAGCGCCGAGGCGACACCGAGGGGGCCATCGAAGGCTCCGCCGCCAGGGACGGAGTCCAGGTGGGAGCCGGTGACGACGGCATTGTCACCGGGCGCAGTCGCCCACGCCCAGGTGATGCCGTTGTCATCAATCTCGGTGTCGAGGCCACGACGGGCCGCCTCGGCGAGGAACCAGTCACGCAGTTCGCGTTCGGTGTTCGAGAACCCGGACCGCTGGTAGCCGGGACCGCGAGTGTCACGGCCGGTGTCCTCGATCTGGGACAGGAGGGAGACGACATCGCTCATCTCAGTTCGCCTCGCCCGAACCGTTGGAGTCGGCTGCATCCTGGTGAGTCGTTGCCGCATCCGTACCGGAGGCTGCGGCGGCAGCGTCGAGGTTGCCCAGTGCGGTGAACTCGGGGTCGTTGACCGCGGGTGATCCGCCTTCGGGCAGCCAGGTTCCGGCAGCTTCGGTGACGGTGTGCTGCAGCGGTGAGACAGATTCGGCCGCGGCGACCAGGGAGCCGTCCTTGACCTTGGAGATCGTCTCGGCCAGCTCCGGGGACAGGAAGCGGTCCGGGCCGGGGCCGGGCACGGTTTCGCGGATCGCGGAGATCACGGCGCCGGTGACCGGTGCCGGTGACGCTTCGCGCATATCGCAGGCCCGGGAGGCGGCGTAGAACTCGATGCCGACGACGCTGGCGAGATTGTCGACGACCTTGCGCAGCTTGCGGGCGGCGGACCAGCCCATGGACACGTGGTCCTCCTGCATGGCCGAGGACGGGATCGAGTCCACCGAGGCGGGGCTGGCGTTGCGCTTGGCCTCGGAGACCATCGCGGCCTGGGTGTAGTGGGCGATCATCAGGCCCGAGTCGACGCCGGCATCGTCGGCGAGGAACGGGGTGAGGTTCTGGTTGCGGGTGACGTCCATCATCCGGTCGGTACGGCGTTCGGACATCGAGGCCACATCGGCGGCGACGATGGCGAGGAAGTCCAGGGCGTGGGCCAGGGGTGCGCCGTGGAAGTTGCCGTTGGAGGAGACCATGCCGTTGGTGAGCACGACGGGGTTGTCGATGGCCGCACGCAGTTCGCGCTCGGCGACCTGCGTGGCGAAGGCCACGGCGTCGCGGGCTGCGCCGTTGACCTGTGGGGCGCAGCGCATCGAGTAGGCGTCCTGGACGAGGTGGGTCGAGTCGCGGTGGCTGGCGGTGATGCCGGAGTCCTTCAGCGAGGTCAGCATGTTCGCGGCTGCCGCGGACTGGCCGTCGTGGGGGCGCAGTGCGTAGTGGAGTTCGGGGGCGAAGACCGCGTCGGTGCCGAAGAGGCCTTCGATGCTCATGGCAGCGGAGACGTCGACGGCGGTGAGCAGGTTCTCCAGGTCGGTCAGGGCCATGATGAGCATGCCGAGCATGCCGTCGGTGCCGTTGACCAGCGCCAGGCCTTCCTTCTCGGCCAGCGTGACCGGAGCGATTCCAGCCGCGGCCAGCACTTCGTCGGCGGGTCCGGCGACCCCGTCTGGTCCGGCGGCCACGCCTTCGCCCATGACGACGAGTGCACAGGCAGAGAGCGGCGCGAGGTCACCGGAGCAGCCCAGCGATCCGTATTCGTGGACGACCGGTGTGATGCCGGCGTTGAGGAGGTCGACGTAGGTCTGGAGCACCTCGGCGCGCACCCCTGCTCGGCCGGTGGCCAGGGTGCGGGCACGCAGGAGCATGAGTGCGCGCACGACCTCGCGTTCGACGGGTTCGCCGACGCCGGCGGCGTGGGAGCGGATGAGCGATTTCTGCAGCTGGGTGCGCAGTTCGGCGGGGATGTGGCGCTGAGCCAGTGCCCCGAAGCCGGTGGAGACGCCGTAGACGGGCTTCTCGGCCTGGGCGAGGGCGTCGATGGCTTCGCGGTATTTGTTCACGCGTGCCAGGGTGGTCTCACTCAGGGCCACCTTCGCATCGTGGCGGGCGACGTCGACCACCTGGGCGAATGTGAGGGTATCGGGATCGAGATCGATGAAGACTGACATCTGGGACCTTTCGGTTGAGTGAGTTATACGTTCATGTGGTGTCATCAGACGGTGAAGACGCGGGAGTGCCGGACCCGGCCCTCAGAAGTTCAGACCCGGGGTCTGTTGTCGGCGACGAGTTCGCCGCCGCGGTAGACGCGTTCGACGAGTTGGACACCCGGCCGGTAGGCCAGGTGGCGGTAGCTGGGGGCATCGAGGATGACGAGGTCGGCCCGAGCTCCGGCGCCGAGGTGGCCGACGTCGGTGCGCTGCAGGGCGTTGGCTCCACCGGCGGTGACGGCCCACACGGCCTGTTCGACGGTGAAGTGCATATCGCGCACGCCGATGGCGATCGTGAAGGGGATGCTGTTGGAGAATCCTGAGCCCGGGTTGCAGTCCGTGGCGATCGCCAGTCTCACGCCGGCCTCGACGTAGCGGCGAGCGTCGGGGTAGGGCTGGCGGGTGGAGAATTCGATGCTCGGCAGCAGCGTGACGACGGTGCCGGCTGAGGCGAGGACAGCGAGGTCGTCATCGGAGGCGAAGGTCGCATGGTCGACGGACACGCAGCCGAGTTCGGCGCCGAGCTTGAGTGCTCCCCCGTCGGTGAGCTGGTTGGCGTGCAGGCGCGGTTTCATGCCCGCGGCCTTGCCGGCTTCGATGATGCGACGCGTCTGGTCTTCGGTGAATGCGCCCTTTTCGCAGAACACGTCGATCCACTTGGCCTGGCCGGTCGCGGCCGGGATGATCTCGTTGATGACGAGGTCGACGTAGGCCTCAGGGTTGTCCTTGTACTCCGGCGGGACAACGTGGGCGGCGATGAGGGTGGATTCCTCGGTGTGCCGGTTGATGATGCGCAGCGCCTGCAGCTCGTCGGCGAGGGTCAGCCCGTATCCGGACTTGATCTCGAAGGTCGTCGTGCCCTGCCGTGTGGCCTGGCCGAGGAGGTGGACGAGGTTCGCCTCGAGCTCCTCCTCGCTCGCCGCGCGGGTGGCTGCGACCGTGGTGGCGATGCCCCCGGCCGAGTATTTCTGCCCGGCCATGCGCGCGGCGAACTCCGCCGACCGGTCCCCGGCGAAGACGAGGTGGTTGTGGCTGTCGACGAAGCCGGGCAGGACGGCCTTGCCCCCGAGGTCGATGGTTTCGAATTCGACGCCGGCACTCGCCGAGGTGACTTCGCCGTTGGTGATGTCATCGTCCTTGAGGACGGTGCCGGTCGAGGTCTCAGATCGTGCCTCGCCGAGGTGGTCCCGGAGCACGGTGTCCGCCTGAGCGGACGGTCCTGACCAGACGACGCGACCATCGTCGATGAGGAGAGCCGCGTCTTCGATGACGTTGAGCTCGCCCACATTGTCGAGGTCGTTGACGACCAATTCGCTGATCCCGGTGAAGAGCTGCACGACAAGGTCCTTAACGGTTGAGAATGGTTCATCCTCAGTATGGACCGCCGGGGCGTATGGCAGAACCGGGTCGGGCAGAATTTGTCTGATATTTCGGACAGACCGTGATCGGGCACTCAGGGCGTTCGGGCGTCAGGCGGGGACGATCTTCGTTCTCGACTGCTCAGCTCCCGCGCAGCTGGCCCTTGACGATCTTGCCCACGGAATTCTTCGGCAGGACTGCGTGGATGTTGATCTCCGTCGGGAGTTTGTATCGCGCAAGTCGCGGTTCGAGGAAGGCTAGCAGGTCCTCTTCACAAGCGGCGGCTCCTTCACGCAGAGCCACATGGGCCACGGGGATTTCCCCGTAGATGTCATCGGGGCTTCCGACCACCGCTGCCTCGAGAACCTGAGGATGTTCGAAGAGCGCATCCTCGATCTCCTTGGGATAGATGTTCTCCCCGCCGCGAATGATGAGATCCTTGATCCGATCGACGAGGACGAGGAAGCCGTCCTCATCGAGGTATCCGACGTCCCCGGTGTGCAGCCACCCGTTCTTGAGCACTTCGGCGGTGGCCTCCGATCGGCCGAGGTACCCGCGCATCACCGTCCTCCCGGCGATCACGACCTCTCCGACATCCCCAGGTTCGAGCAGTCGATCGTGCGGGTCGGTGATTCCCACGCTCACTCCTGGCAGTGCTGGCCCGACGGTTCCCGGCTTGCTCGTACCATCGTTTCGGTTGATCGTGGCGCACACCGAGCACTCCGAGAGACCGTAGCCCTCTACCATGTCGACATCGAAACGAGTCTGGAACCGGGTGATCGCGTCCGGGGACATCGGGGCGGCACCGCAGATGACGAAGCGCAGGGAACTAGCGTCGACATCCCGAGTCGTCGTCGCCTCGAGGATCGAGAAGATCGTCGGCACAGCAGAGAAATAGGTTGGGCGCTCCTCCTCCACGACGTCCCAGAATGACTCGGGGTCGAACTTCGGGATCATATGCACGCTGCCGCCGAGCATGAGAGGTGAGACCGTTCCAGCGAGCAGGCCGTTGCAGTGGAAGAGCGGGAGAACCAGCAGGCTGCGAGCGTTCTCACCGAAGTTGAGACCATTCAGGATCGACCAGACCATGGCGGCTATGTTCGACTGCTCCAGAACGCAGCCCTTCGGCTTTCCCGTCGTCCCCGAGGTGTAGACGATGAGCGCCACGTCGTCATCCCGGACGTCATCGAGGCAGTGGGAAGAGACGCCAGTGCAGTGCTCCATGTCACCGTGGGTACCGATGTCACCGTGGAAGCAGCCGTCGGTCACCGGAAGGCAGCCGATCCCGCGTCCTCTGGCGAGCGCCTCGGCGCGGGAGTCCCCCACGAGCAGGGCACAGCCGGAGTCATCGAGCTGGAAAACCACCTCGTCGTCGGTGAGCGCCGGGTTGATCGGGGTGAGGCCGGCGCCGAGAGACCAGGTGGCGAACATCGTGGTGATGATTTCGGGGACATTGCGCAGCAACACACCAACCACCGAACCGCGACCGATTCCGAACCGCGAGCGCAGTATGTGGGTTGTGGCCGCGACAGCGGAGGCGAACTCAGCATTGTCGAAACTGCCTCCGAGCCAGCTGAGGCAGGGTTCGTGGGGGTTGGTTCGGGCGCGGGCATGGGGCAGCCCCACCACCTCGGCGACGGGATAGACGGAGGATTCCGCGTCGATGAGGGCAGGATTCGAAGTCATCATGGCCTCACACTAGCCACGCAATGACGCACGTTCACTGGGCACGGTGACCAAATCACCATCGCCATTTCGGTCAAAGATACAAACACAGCTCGCGCTTTCGTCGACTCGGCCGTCCCCACGGGCCTCAATCGGCGGTACTGTGCAGACATGGTCGATCATCTGCTCTGGCCACCCAATGACGGGCTGAAGGCCGACAGCTCCACCGCGGAGGCGCGGACCCACGCGTCGCGGATCGCTGCGGGCATGACCCCGCACATTCCCGAGCTCACACGGCGGGTCTACGACTATCTGGCGACGAGGATCACCGAGCTCGGTGCCGAACCGGCTCTCCTCGATCTCCTCAGCGCAAGCATCGAGGGCAATGTCGAAACGATCCTCCACGCGCTTCAGCACGGCATCTCCTCGGACAACTTGGAACCGCCGACCGCCGCATTCGAATACGCCAGACGGCTGGCCCAACGCGGAATCTCCGTCAATGCACTGGTCAGGGCCTATCGTCTGGGGCAGCAGAGAATGCTCCAGAGCGCCTACGATTTTGTCATCGAGGACGAGGAGCTGCCGGCGGAGCTCGTCTCTGCGGTCTTCCAGCACCTCGTCGACGAGGTCTCGGAGTACATCGACTGGATTTCGCAGAAGGTCGCTGAACTCTACGAGCAGGAACGGGAATCCTGGCTGGCCAATCGCACAACGGCCAGGGAGACCCAGGTCAGACGCATCATCGCGGGGGAGCCCATCGACGTCGCGGCGGCCGAGCGGATCCTCGCCTACAGCCTCGGCGGTCGTCATGTCGCGGTCATCGCATGGACCCACCACTCGGCCCCTGACGCGAACGGTCAGCTGAGTCGGTTCACCGCAGCCATCAGAGACCTCGCCGGCGCGCTCGGCTCCCACCGTGCTTGCCTCATCATCGGCCGGGACCAGGACACCGCCTGGGGGTGGATCCCTGTGCCGACCGACTGGGAGTACGACGACTCTCTTCGCCGGCGTGTGCCGCCGTCGGGCTCGATCCATCTGGCGATCGGCTCCGCGCACGCCTTGTCCGCCGGTTTTCGCCTCTCCCATCAGGAAGCAGAACGCGTGCAGCGCGTCTGCATCGCCGGGCGCGCTCCCGCCGAGCTGAGATCACACGATGACCGGGGTATGGCCGTTACCTCGTTGCTGGTCCAGGACGTCGAAGCCGCTCGAGTGTGGGTGAGATCGGTGCTCGGTCCGCTGGCCGATGACACCGAGGCGAATGCCCGCCACCGGAACACCCTCTCGGCCTTTCTGCGCCATGAGCTCAGCTACACGGCGACAGCGGCCTCGATGACCATGCACAAGAACTCGATCCGGTACCGGGTCGAGATGGCCGAGGCGGCCCTCGGAGTGAGACTGACAGAGAACCGCTTGAACATCGAGTCCGCTTTGCACGCTCACCATTATCTCTATGGAACCGAGGGCTGACAGGCGGCAGCCTCACCTCGGCTGTGGCCGAGCGCCCCAGAGGGAAACACATGAAAGGGGCTCTCTGCCACGCTGATTCCCGCCCGAGGGACATTCGCCGCACGGAGCGTCCGGGTGAAGGGCCGTGTTGTATCGGGAGTACAAATTCTTCGCGGAGCTTCGGCTGAGCATCCATGGGATCCATGGCACATCCTCCCTAGGGTGATTCCAGGTCCACTTGCTCGACATCGGAGTCGGGCACCTGCCTGTGAAAGGAAGCGACATGGGACTCACAACTCCGGATGCTCCTCCGGTTGACGCTGAGACATTCGAATCCCTCCCCCTCTCGGAGAGAATCAGGGCCGTCGTCCTGCACTGGGTCGACTGCGGGTTCGGCTCACCGAAACTGTTCCACATCATCTACATCCTCAAGCTCGCCGTTCTCTACATCGGCGTCGGCGTCACCCTGGCCACGCTCACCTCGGGTATCGGCGCCCCGTGGCAGGTGGCTCAGTGGTGGAACGAGCCGATCGTGTTCCAGAAACTCGTGCTCTGGACGTTCCTGCTTGAGACCATCGGCGTGGCCGGATCGTGGGGGCCTTTGGCCGGTAAGTTCAAGCCGATGACGGGTGGTTGCCTGTTCTGGCTGCGGCCCGGCACCATCCGGATGCCGCCGTGGCCCGGGAAGGTTCCCGGAACCAACGGATTCAACCGCACGGTATTCGATGTGGTCCTCTATGCGCTGCTGCTCATTGCGCTCTTCGTCCCGATCATTCTGCCGGGGGTCACCGGATCGACCGTGGCCGCTGGCTCTCCCGAGGACCTCGGGAACCTGGTCAGCCCGCCGCTGTTGTTCGTGCCACTCGTGCTTCTCGTCATCATGGGACTGCGCGACAAGGTGATCTTCATCGCCGCCCGTGCCGAACAGTACGGACCCGCCGTTCTCATCTTCGGGCTGGTTCCCTTCCTCGGCAACGGCCTCGTCGACATGATCATTATGCTCAAGCTGCTCATCTTCTCCGTCTGGGTGGGGGCCGGAGTCTCGAAGATCGGCAAGCACTTCTCCTTCGTCATCCCGCCGATGATCTCGAATGCGCCGATCATCCCGGGCAAGGCGATCAGGCGTCTGCACTATCGCAACTACCCCGACGATGTCAGGCCGTCCCATCTGGCCTCCGGCATCGGGCACGTCCTCGGCACTCTCGTCGAGATCGTCACTCCGCTTGTCCTTCTCCTCTCGACGGATTGGACCCTGGCTCTCGCCGGGACACTGCTGATGATCCTCTTCCACGGGTTCATCACGAGCACCTTCCCTTTGGCTGTGCCCCTGGAATGGAATCTTCTGTTCATGTACATCGCGGGGTTCCTCTTCCTCGGCCACCCCAATGGGGACGGCTATGGGCTGGGCGATGCGAGCTCTCCGTGGCTCATCGTCGCGACCCTGGCCTGCCTGTTCTTCTTCCCCGTGCTCGGCAATCTTCGCCCGGACCTCGTCGCCTTCACGCCGTCGATGAGACAGTATGCGGGCAACTGGGCCTCGGCGCTCTGGGCCTTCCAACCCGGTGCCGAGGACAAGCTGAATGCCGTGAATCGTCCGACGAAGAACCAGGTCGACCAGCTGCAGGAGATGGAGTTCCCGCGGGTGGCGGCGGAGATCACGATGCTGCAGACCGCGGGCTGGCGATCGATGCACAGTCAGGGTCGTGGGCTGTTCTCGCTGCTGTACCATCACGTCAACGACGTCGATCGGGCCACGATCCGTGAGGCGGAGTTCTCCTGCAACTCGCTGCTGGGCTTCAACTTCGGTGACGGTCACCTCCATAACCACCATCTCATCGCCGAACTCCAGCGTCGCTGCCAGTTCGAGCCCGGCGAGTTCGTCGTCGCCTGGGTTGAGTCACAGCCGATCCACAAGTCGACTCAGGACTACATGGTCATTGACGCGGCCGTGGGTATCGTGGAACGTGGTACCTGGAACGTCGCCGACTGCGTCAAGGAGCAGCCGTGGCTTCCCAACGGACCGATTCCGCTCAACGTGACGTGGAGGGATCCGCACTACACTCCAGCCTCCCGGGCCACGGTGACATCAATGGAATCCGCTCCGCAATCCGCGGGTGCCCAGAAACCCGAGTCTGCGGTGAGGCATCACGACCTCGCCACGGAGCCGGCCCTGCAGGACGCCGCCGAGCGTGACTAGACGAGGAGCCCGAGAATGACGACCGCTGCTGTGATCGGCAGTGGACCGAACGGACTGGCGGCGGCCATCACCCTGGCCGCTGCCGGCGTCTCGGTCACTGTGTACGAGGCAGGTGATCGGGTGGGGGGCGGCGCCCGCAGCTCCGAGCTCACCCTTCCTGGTCTTGTGCACGACGACTGCTCAAGCCACCATCCTTTCGGACTGGCCTCGGAGTTCGCTCGGACGTTCCCGCTAGAACAGCACGGACTTGAATGGGCCTATACGGATGTCGAGTTCTCGCACCCTCTCGATGGCGGTCGCGGAGCCCACGCCGTGCGATCCGTGGTGGAGACCTCACGCACCCTCGGTGCGGATGCTGAACGATATCGGAGGTTCTTCTCCCCCGTGGCCTCACGGATGCCGACAGTTGCCGATGAGTTCCTCCAGACCCTCATCCACGTCCCCAGGCATCCCTTCCACCTCGCAACCCTGGGAATGCGGGCGGCACTGCCCGCGGCAGCCGTCGCGAGGTACTTCCGCACCGAGGAGGCCCGCGCCCTGTGGTCTGGAGTCGCGGCGCACACCTTCGGCCCATTCAACGCACCGCTCTCTTCAGCAATCGGCACGTCTCTTGCCTCGGCCGCACACTACTACGGCTGGCCGGTGGCAGTCGGCGGGTCGGGTCGGATCACCTCGGCGATGGAGTCGCTCCTTCTGTCCCTGGGCGGGCGGGTCGAGACCGGACGGAGGGTCGAGGACGTTCGGGAGTTGGGCAACCCGGATGTGCTCATGCTCAACACCGGTCCCGCCGAGGCGGCCCGCATCGCGGGCAGCTCACTCCCGGTGCATGCGGTGCGAGGTCTGGAACGATGGCACGACGGACCGGCGGCATTCAAGGTGGCGCTGGCGGTCGACGGCGGGATCCCGTGGACCTATGAGCCGTCACGACGTGCCGGCACTGTCCACCTCTCAGGAACCTACGAGGAGACGGCGTTCGCTGAAATGGAGACCACACGAGGCCGGATGCCGGAGAGGCCATATGTGCTACTCGCCCAGCAGCACCTTGCGGATCCCGGGCGGGCGAAGGGCTCGATTGTGCCGATCGACGCCTATGCGCATGTACCGAACGGCTACGACGGTGATGCCACCGAAGCGATCATTGACCAGATCGAACGCTTCGCACCCGGAACCCGTGATCGGATTGCGGCGGTGACGCCACGCGAGACTGCAGCTATCGAATCGCTCAATGCGAACTTCGTCGGCGGAGACATCCTCACCGGCAGGAAAGACCCACTCCAGCTGGTCCTCGGTCCGACACCGGGTGTCAACCCGTATCGGCTGAGTTCGCCCGGTCGCGATCGGCCGGGAGTCTATCTGTGTTCCGCGGCGGTCCCTCCTGGTCCCGGCGCCCACGGAATGTGCGGCTTTCTGGCCGCCAAACAATCACTGAAGGATATCGTCGGACGTAGCGAGCGAGCTCTCGCTGCTGGAACCACCCAGACGATCAATGCTGACGACTCATGAAGGAGAGACACCATGACCACTGACACCAACCTCGGCGGCGAACAGTCTGTCGCCGAGGCGGTGTCGAGGACAGCCGAGACATTCGGCGGGATCGACATCGTCGTCAACAACGCGAGTGCGATCGACCTGTCGAAGACGGACGATCTGGCGATGAAGAAGTTCGATCTCATGCAGTCGATCAATGCACGAGGTTCGTTCCTCCTGGCCAAGACCGCACTGCCGCACCTGCGGAAGTCCACGGCCGCTCACATCCTCACGCTCTCGCCACCGCTCAATCTCAATCCGCGGTGGGCGGGCGAATACCTCGGCTACACCATGGCCAAGTACGGAATGTCGCTCGTGACCCTGGGGCTGGCTGAGGAACTTCGCGGCGACGGGGTTGCGGCGAACAGTCTGTGGCCGAGAACGACGATCGCCACGGCCGCAGTGGCGAACCTCCTCGGCGGAGAAGAGATGGTCGCCCGCAGCCGGACGCCGGAGATCATGGCGGATGCGGCCTGGGCCGTCCTCACCAGCGACCCACGCGAGGTCACCGGCAACTTCTTCATCGACGACGAGGTGTTGGCTGGCGAGGGCATCACCGACCTCTTCGTGTATGCCCACGATGAGTCGAAGTCAGGCACGGTCGGCCATGGCCCGGACGACCTCGAGCTCGACCTCTTCCTCGATGCCTGAGGCCGCGCCGGGGCAGCTCGCTGGCGTCCGCGTTGGACAGGTCGCTGGGCACAAGTACTCACGCACGCCTTTGCAGAGTCACCTCAGCGCGGAACCACCCCGTGCTTCTCACTGCGCGGCGGACTCCTCGTCGCGCTTGTCGAGCTCCGGGATCATCGGAACGCGCATGCCGCGCTCTTCGGCGACCTCGGCGGCACGGTCATAGCCGGCGTCGACGTGGCGGATGACGCCCATGCCCGGGTCGTTCGTGAGCAGGCGGGCGAGCTTCTTCGCAGCGAGCTCGGTGCCGTCGGCCACGGAGACCTGACCGGCGTGGATGGAGCGGCCGATGCCGACTCCGCCGCCGTGGTGGATGGACACCCAGGTGGCACCCGATGAGGTGTTGACCATGGCGTTGAGCAGCGGCCAGTCGGCCACGGCGTCGGTGCCGTCGAGCATGGATTCGGTCTCACGGTAGGGGCTGGCGACCGAGCCGGAGTCGAGGTGGTCGCGGCCGATGACGATCGGGGCCGAGATCTTGCCTTCGGCGACGAGCTGGTTGAACAGCAGACCGGCCTGCTGACGCTCCTTGTACCCGAGCCAGCAGATGCGTGCCGGCAGGCCTTCGAACTCGACGTACTCGTTGGCGGCATCGAGCCAGGTGTGGAGGTGCTCGTTTTCTGGGAAGAGTTCCTTCAGAGCTTTGTCGGTGACCTCGATGTCCTTGGGATCACCGGACAGGGCGACCCAGCGGAAGGGTCCGAGTCCTTCGCAGAAGAGCGGGCGGATGTAGGCGGGGACGAAGCCGGGAAACTCGAAGGCGCGCTCGTAGCCGGCCTTGCGGGCCTCATCGCGGATCGAGTTGCCGTAGTCGAAGACCTCCGCGCCGCGATCCTGGAATTCGACCATGGCACGCACGTGCTTGGCCATGGACTCCTCGGCGCGGATGGTGAATTTCTCCGCGTCCTGCTCAGCCTCGTCATGCCAGTCATCGACGCTGACACCGATGGGCAGGTAGGACAGCGGGTCATGCGCCGAAGTCTGGTCGGTGACGATGTCGACCTCTGCAGCCTCAGGACGGTCGAGGATCATCGGCAGGATCTCAGCGGCGTTGCCGACGAGTCCCACAGACAGCGCCTGATTGTTCTTCTTGGCCTCGATGACCTTGGCGAGCGCAGTATCGAGATCGGTCTCAACCTCGTCGAGGTAGCGCTTGGACTTGCGACGATCCAGGCGGGTCTTGTCGACGTCGATGATGAGGCAGGCGCCGCCGTTGAGGGTCACGGACAGAGGCTGAGCTCCGCCCATGCCTCCGCAGCCGCCGGTGATGGTCAGGGTTCCGGCCAGGGTGCCGTTATAGCGTTTGCGGGCGATGGCACCGAAGGTCTCATAGGTACCCTGCAGGATGCCCTGCGTGGCGATGTAGATCCAGGACCCGGCTGTCATCTGGCCGTACATCATCAGGCCCTCGGCCTCGAGTTCACGGAAGTGCTCCCAATTGGCCCAGTCGCCGACGAGGTTGGAGTTGGCGATGAGCACCCGTGGTGCCCATTCGTGGGTGCGCATGACACCGACGGGCTTGCCCGACTGGACGAGGAGAGTCTCATCGTCCTCGAGGTCATCAAGGGTGCGCACGATCGCGTCGTAGGCCTCCCAGGAGCGAGCCGCGCGACCGGTGCCGCCGTAGACGACGAGGTCTTCGGGACGCTCGGCAACCTCGGGGTCGAGGTTGTTCATGAGCATGCGCTTAGGAGCTTCGGTCTGCCAGGACTTGGCGGTGATCTGCGTGCCACGGTCGGCGCGGATCACGCGTGAGGGGTCATGCTGGGTGAACGACGGCTTCGTCGCTGCGGTGCTCGAGTTGGAGGTGCCCGAGGTTTCGGAGACGCTGGTCATGTGACTCTCCTTCTTCATTCTGTCTGACGGAGCGGAACGATTCTCATGTTCGGATCATGGCGAGCGGGAACCAGTCCCCCTCATTGTCATCGCTGACTACACATCCCATTCTGTCCCCTGCGCGGAAAAGCGATAGTGGCCTGGATCAAGTTCTGTCCGACATTTCGGACAGCGTTGTCGGCGTGCCTCAACTCTGAGTCTCGCCAGCCATGGTCTATGCCTCCACAGCACTGGGTAGTCGACTGGCGACTCCACAGACAATCCGACACCTCGGACGAAACTCGAGGTGAGAGCGTTGTATTCCTCTGTCTTCCCCGCAGAGGATGAAGAGCATGAACGCAACGAAGCAACTACTCTCCGGGGTCAGAGTCGCGGACTTCTCGCGCGTGCTGGCCGGACCTTACGCCACGGCCATGCTCGCCGATCAGGGCGCAGAGGTGTTCAAGATCGAGATGCCAGGGCACGGGGACGACTCCCGCCACCTGGGGCCCTTCACGGAGACTGGCTCGACCTATTTCACCTCGCTCAACAGAGGAAAACGCTCCATCGAGGTCGATCTCAAGGCCCCGGAGCAGCGGGCGAACCTCCTTGCTTTCATCCGCACCTGCGATGTCGTCGTCGAGAACTTCCGGCCGGGAGTCGCGGCCAAGCTGGGTCTGTCCTTTGAGGACATCAAAGCAGTCAAACCCGACATTGTCTACGCCTCGATCTCCGGCTTCGGCCAGACCGGCGCCCAGGCGAAACGACCCGCCTACGACACCGTCATCCAGGCCCTCAGCGGTCTCATGTCGGCCACCGGATTCCCCGACGGGTCCCCCACCCGGGTGGGTGAGTCCATCGCCGATGTCTCTGCCGGAGTCTTTGCCGCCTTCGGCGTCTCGAGCGCCCTCTTCCATCGGCAGATCACGGACGAAGGCGCCCACATCGACATTCCGATGCTCGACGTCATGCTGGCCATGCAGCCGACGAACACCGCCATCCACGCAGCGGGCTCGGCACCGGACCGCGTCGGCAACCGCCATCCGATCTCCGCTCCCTTCGACACCTACCAGGCTGCTGACGGTCTTGTCGTCATCGCCGTCGCCAACGACAAGCTCTTCGCCGTCCTCTCGGCCACGCTCGGCAAGCCCGGACTCGTCCTCGACTCGCGTTTCGCCACCGATTCCGACCGTTCGGACAACGATGACGCCCTGCGCGCCGAGATCGAGGAGTTCACCACCGGTCACACGGTGGCCGAGCTGTGCGCGATCTTCGACGCGGCAGGAGTTCCCAACTCTCCCGTCCTCAACTTCGCCGAGGCGGTCAACGGACCGATCACCGACGGCCGCGGACTCACCACCACCGATGCCCGCACCTGTCATACGCACCTGCGCCACCCCCTCCTCGTCGACGGTGTCAGGCCGACATCCGCGCTTCCGGTGCCCCACCTCGGCGAGCACAATGACGAGCTGAGCGCAGAACGAACTGACGCACCCCGTTCAGCAGAACCGACGAAGGAGTAGGACCATGGGATTCGACATCAGCGCGGACGAGCAGGAACTCGTCGCCGCCGTCACACAGATCAGCAGGGACGTGCTCGCCCCGCAGGCCGCGGCCGCGGATGCGAACGAACGCGTCTCGGACACAACATTGCAGACCCTCGCCGAGGTGGGGGTCCTCGGTCTCAACCTGCCCGAGGAATTCGGTGGGCCCGGCGTCGGGTCCGTGGCGATGAGTCAGATGGTCGCCGCAGTCACCGAGGCGTGCGCCTCGACGGCGTCGATCATCACCGCACAGTTCCTCGCCACCGACTCGATCCTGCTCGGCGGCACCGATACCCAGCGCGAGAACTGGCTGCCCAGGGCCGCCGCCGGTGAGATCATCGGTTCCTTCGGACTGACCGAACCGGGGGCGGGATCCAACCCTGCCGAGATGTCGACGAAGGCGACGAAGGTCGATGGCGGGTGGCATCTCAAGGGCACCAAGTGCTTCATCACGAACGCCGGATTCGCCGACTTCATCGTCGTCTACGCAAAGACTGATGTCGAGGCCGGGCACAAGGGAATCAGTGCATTCATCGTCGACACCAAGGCCGCCTCGGCGGGGCTGGATTTCAATCCTCCGGAGAAGACCATGGGTCTGCGCGGCAGCCCGGTCTACGAATTCGTCATCGACACGATCGTGCCCGATGACGCACTGCTGGGCGTCGAGGGCGAAGGCTTCACCACGGCCATGCGCGTCCTCGACCGGGGCCGCATCGAGGTCGCGGCAATGAGCCTGGGCATCGGCAAGGCCGCCCTCGACGCAGCCGTGGCCTGGGCCGGCGAGCGCAGGATCAGCGGCAAGCCCCTCAACCGACTGCAGGGCATCGCCTTCAAACTTGCGGACATGTACACGAAGTACCGTTCGGCCTGGCTGCTGACGATGGACGCAGCAGAGCAGAGGGACGCCGAGGTGGACTTCACCCGGTCATCTGCCACCGCCAAGCTCGCCGCTTCCGAAGCTGCCGCGTTCATCGCCGACGAAGCGCTGCAGATCCACGGCGGCTACGGCTTCACCAGGGACTTCCCGCTCGAACGCTACGTCCGTGACGCCCGCATCTATCGGATCTACGAGGGTTCCTCGGAGATCCAGCGCACGATCATCGCCCGGTCACTGTCGAACTGAACCCGCCGAAACAGACCCGAAACCTGCATCGGAATACGATCAGTTCGGGGTTCAAGGGTGATCGATTCGCCCGTGAACCCCACTATTCATTCCACGACCGCGATGATCCGATATGTCGGACAGTTTGTGTGACTCAGGTCTCGTATCGCTCTGATTTCGGGTGTTGACTGGGTCTGATTCATCATTCTAAGGAGAAACCCATGGCGAGCTCATCCAATTCGGGGATCGAGAAACGATCCATCGAAATGGTGCCTGACAATGAACGTCACGGCACCGCACGTTCCCAGTTCACGCTGTGGTTCGGCGCCAATACCCAGATCACCGCCATCGTCGACGGAGCACTCGCCGTCGTCTTCGGTGCCGATGCGCTGTGGGCCATCATCGGCCTGCTCATCGGCAACATCATCGGCGGAATCGTCATGGCCCTCCACTCCGCGCAGGGCCCACAACTGGGTCTGCCGCAGATGATCTCCTCCAGAGCTCAGTTCGGCATCATCGGGGCAATCATTCCGCTGGTGCTCGTCGTGCTCATGTACATCGGCTTCGCCTCGACCGGTGCAGTACTCTCCGGCCAGGCCGTCAACCTCATCATCGGCGTCGATACGCCGGCAGTGGGCATCGTCATCTTCGGCGCGCTGACCGCTGCGGTCGCCCTGCTGGGCTACAAGTACATCCACGTGCTCGGCCGGATCTCCTCAGTCACGGGCCTGCTCGGGTTCCTCTTCATCACCTACTGCGTGTTCACCAAGGTCGACGTTCCCGGACTGATCTCCAACTCGTCCTTCGCGTTTCCAGCATTCCTGTCAGCGATCGCGCTGTCTGTGGGCTGGCAGCTGACCTACGGCCCTTACGTCGCCGACTACTCGCGCTACCTGCCGCGCTCGACCCCGGCGTCGAAGACCTTCTGGTTCACCTTCGGCGGCTCGGTCATCGGGTCACAGTGGTCCATGACTTTGGGCGCCCTCATCGGCGCTGCCGCAATGACCGAGACCGGAAACTCATTCGTCGAGAACCAGGTCGGCTTCGTCGGTGACATCGTCGGCGGAGGCGTCTACGCGCTCCTCATCTTCATCGTCATCCTGCTGGGCAAGCTCACCGTCAACACGCTCAACGCCTACGGTGCGTTCATGTGCACGCTGACGATCCTCACCTCTTTCGGGGAGAAGACGAACATCCGTCGCTGGACGCGTGCGGTCTTCGTCATCGGCATCGTCACCCTGACCGTGCTTGTGGCGCTGTTGGCGTCGGAGGACTTCCTCGCGAACTTCAAGAACTTCGTCCTCGCCCTGCTCATGGTCTTCACTCCATGGAGCATCATCAACCTCACCGACTTCTACCTGATCTCAAAGGACCGCTTCGACATCCCCGCCTTCTACGACCTCAAGGGTCGCTACGGCAAGTGGAACTGGCGAGCCTTGGTGGCCTATGGAGTCGGTGTCGTTGTGCAGATTCCGTTCCTCGCCCAGTCCTTCTACACCGGACCCATGGTCGAGAAGCTCGGCGGCGCAGATATCTCGTGGATCGTCGGCATCGTGGTGACATTCCTCCTCTACTTCTTCATGCTCCGCAACCGCAGCGTTGCCCCTTCGGAGACCATCTACCCGGATGTGGAGGCACTGGACGCCCAGCGCAGCCGAGGCTAAAGCTGGAGTCACCGCAGCAGCGGGAACATCGCGAGTGCATGCGGAAAATGCACATTTCAAGTCAGGCTGAGTAGGTTGCAACCTACTCAGCCTGACTTGAAATGTCTGCCGACAGGAATCACCCGGCGACTGGCCCACCTGCACATTCGCGCTTCTCGATTGACCGATAAGAAATGTTACTGATAAGTTCTACCCTCGAGTAGGATTGTGATGTCTGTCACCATACAGGCCTTGCATCAGAGACGATCGGAAGGACGGGCACACTTGTCCCGTCGGTCGGCGACACCACAACTGTTCGCGCATTCTCAATGCCGAGACACATGACAGAACAGGACCAGACACATATGGGCACGTCCCGTCATAGAACGCTTCCACACGCACGACGCTTCGCAATGCTGAGCGCTGCCACCATCACCGGGCTGACACTCGCACTTGGCACAGTGTCGGCACCCGCCCAGGCACAATCTTTGGTCCCGCAGAGCGAAGACGAAGCCAAGAGCATGATCGAGGACAGGCAGGCCGAAGACTCGGACTCCCTGAACAGAAGCAATGTCCCAGAGAGCGTCAGCGTCGAGGATGCGAAGGCAGCCGTCGACAAGTCGGATGAGATCTCCACTGCTGATGTCGAGTACGCAGCAGCGCTCGAAGACCTTCCCGACTCCGGCGTCCCCGAGGACTTCTACCAGACGCCGGACCAGTTGCCGGAGGAGAACGGCGGCGTGGTCAAGCAGACGCCGTCGAAGTTCTACGTCGATCCCATCAAGCTCATTGAGCACAATGCGAAGTCCACGACGTATATGTACAAGACCACCGACGAAAAGGGCACAGCACGAGCGGCCACTGCCACGCTGCTGACCCCGGAAGGTGCGGAGGGCGACGCGAAAGACGCTGTCGTCATCTCACCTGGCACGCAGGGCATCGCCGATAAATGCGCTCCCAGCCAGCAGATGGCAATGGGCACCGAATACGAGGGCATCTCCGTGACCTCTGCGTTGGCGGCGAAGCGTCCGGTTCTCGTCGTCGACTATGTCGGGCTCGGCACCGAAGGCGCACACAGCTACCTCAACCGCGTGGAGGAAGGTCGATCCGTCCTCGATGCGGCCAAGGCGGTTCAGAACGTCGAAGGCAGCACCATCAATGAAGACACGAAGCTTCAGCTGCGCGGCTACTCGCAGGGCGGACATGCCACGACCGCGGCATTGGAACTCGCGGATGACTGGGCGCCAGACCTCAGCCTCGCCTCCGCCTCGGCGGGTGCCGTTCCGACGGACCTCTACAAGACGGTCTCCGGCCTCTCCAGCATGCAGACAGGACTCCTGCTCTACGGAGTCTCCTCGTTCGCCGATCAGGCAGATGTCGACCTGACTGAATTCCTCAATCAGGAAGGCCTGGACAGAGTCGAAAGCGCCTCCAACCAGTGCACGATCGAAGCAGTCCTGTCGAACGCCTTCCTCGACACGAGCACTCTGACGAAGGACGGAAGTTCATTCCAGGACCTCGTCCAAGAGAAGTTCATGGATGTTGCCGATAAGCAGCGGTTGGGAGATGCCGAGATCCCAGACATCCCGGTCCTCGTCAACCACAGCCGCCTCGATGACGTCGTGCCCTTCGAACTGGGCAAAGAACTGGCCTCGAAATGGTGCGACGCCGGCCACAAGGTTGCGTTCGAGGGCAATCTCGGCCCGACGCACATCGGCGGCTACATCGCCTCGCTGCCTCGCGTCGAGTTGTTTACGAATCGCACCTTCGACGGCAAGGCACCCGTTGACAGCTGCTGGAGATTGTGAGGACAGCACAATGAGCTGACCCTCAAGACCAACACCATGAAGTGCGGTGCCGCCTGTTCACTAAGCAGGCGGCACCGCACTTTTCGTTGTGCGCTGCACTTTTCGTGGGGCACCGCCTCGCCTGACCGCGCCGGTCAGACACTCCTCAGATCTTGAGGTAGGACAGGAACATCGACACCAGCGTCGCCACGACGACCGAGTTGAAGACGAAGGCGACAATGACATTGCTGCGCACCATCTTCCATCCCTCGCGGGTGATTGCTCGCCCTGGCAGAGCTGCCGTCATCGTCGAGGACAGCACCGCGAACGTCAGATAGTCACCGAATGCCCGCTCTTCCGGCATGTCGAACTCGAGTTGCCTGGCACCGAGGCTTCCCCCTCCGCCGAGGTCGAGTCGCATGAACTCCAGAGCAAACGAGTACACCATGACCGACCACGAAGCGACCACGTTCGCCAGCCCGAGAATCACGGATAGGACGATGCTCCCGTCCGAGCCCATGGTGACGAGGTAGATGTTGAGCACGATCGCGACGTACGCAGCCAAAGTCGCCCATGACACGGCCCCGCCGTTGCTGAAGTATCGCGACCACCAGCGCCGCTTGCGAGCCAGCGCCCAGCGCGAGTGCACTATGAGCTCGGTTTCGTCGAGCTCGTGCAGCCCGGCGTGAGTCCACAGCAGATAGATCAGCGCGAAGATCGGCCATGCGAAGAGGAAAATCGCGATGAGCTTTTCAACGACATCCCCCAGCTGCCCTGCCTCCGCACCGAGCGGGTTGAAGTCGAGGCCCAGGACGAGCACGAGGCCGACGACCAGGGCTGGCACCATCGCCACGTTCGCCCGCATATCGTCGGTGATCGTGATCATCTGGCTGTGCGTGGGCCTCATGACGGGGCGGCTCCGCTTCGTTCGTGGCTGCTGAATTTGTCTTCAGCGTAGCCGAGACCCGATCAGAGCCTAGAGACGAACTCGAGCAGTCTCTCGTCACTGCGCGGTGGGCCGACGATCTGCACCGACTCGGGTTTCGCCGGCTTGGCCGACCCAGGTGAGTTGGCCCCAGCTGCCATGCGGCTCTGGGCCTCCCCCACGGTTGCTCCGATCGGCAACGTCACTGCCGGCCACCCGAGAACGTTGAAAGGCAAGGAGTAGCGCATGAATTTCGCGGCAGACTCCGGTCCGAGCTCATCCCACGCAGCCACTTCACCGTCCATGGCAGGCGTGATGATGAAGTCAACGTCGTCGAAGAACGATTCGGCGGTAGCCCGAAGTTCTTCCAAGGAAGCCACATTGGACTGATACTCGGCCTCGGTGATGTTCTGGCCCGATAGGATCTTCGCCCAGACGCCTGGCTGGTATTGCTCGCCCTGGTCATCCAGGAACTGCTTGTGCAGAACATAGGCTTCATAGCGGCGCACAATGTCATAGAAGTCGATCCCCCGCTCAATGAGCTCCGTCAGATAATCGACGTTCGCCGAGGTGGTCGTTGCCTTCCCCGATCCACTGAGATGTTCGCTCGCCCACGCTCGTACCCCCGCGGCCGATTCGTCTGCCGCGTTGAGTAGGCTCAGGTCGATCCTCGGCGTCTCTGCAGGTGAGGAGACTGCAGGACTTGCATCCGCCCCATTCCCAGAGATCACCCTGAAGGCTGCGGTGAGCAGCGGCAGGTCTCGTGCGAACAGGCCCACCGTGTCGAAGGACGGCGACAGTGGGAAGACCCCTTCGGCCGAGACTGTGCCGAAGGTCGGTTTGAACCCGATGACGCCCTGACAGGCGGCGGGCACTCTCACGGAACCTGCGGTGTCAGTTCCCAGCGCCAACGGCACCACTCCGGCAGCAACGAGAGCTGCCGACCCCGAGCTTGACCCACCGGTGCACAGCGCGGGGTCAACCGGGTTGATGACTCGCCCGAAAGCACTCTCATCACCGAGGATGCCGTAGGAGTACTCCTGACAGTTCGTCTTCACCACCGGCAGCGCACCGGCGCGCTCCAAGAGACTCACCACCGGAGCCGATGCACTCGGGTCGGGTCCACTGCTGACGTTCGACCCCATCGTCGTGGGGAATCCAGCCACATCGATGACGTCCTTGACCGCGAAGGGAATGCCCTCGAGAGCTCGTGCTTCTTCACCGGCAGCGGCACGCTCCGCTGACTTCTTCTCAAGGGTGCGTGCGCGATCGCCCATCACCGAGGTGACGGCATTGAGGTCTCGACCGATTCCTTCGACTGCAGCCAGTGTCTGTTCGAGGCTCTGCATTGAACCCTGCTCCCCTTGCGCTCCGTTGGTTTCGCCCACGCTCCTCATCGTGCCAGAAGGCTGAGCGACGTGTCAGACGACATGCTGCTCAGCCGTGGCAAGCAATCACCCCGGTGCGATCCCCGTCCACGGCACCAGCTGCTCGACTGCAGCGGCGACGTCGAAGGCCGTGCGGTCGTCGAAGGGATGGGCGATGACCTGTAGGCCCGTCGGGATTCCGCAGTCGGCCATGCCGGAGGGCACGTTGACGATCGGCACCCGGTTGCAGATGTTGAAGGGCATCGTCATGTGCGACTGCCAATAGTGCTCGAGCCGCACTCCCCCGCCGTCGCCGCCAGCGCCATTACCAGCACCGACTTCTTCCCGGCCCACACCGTTCGAGTCGATCGTGATCCCGTCGAGGTAGCTGGCATCGGCTTCGAGTCCTGCCACCGCCGAGGTGGGGGCCAGGAGGACATCGAATCTCTCCATTGCGGTCGCAAGTTCCGCCTGGATCTGCGCCTCAGCGGCCAGCCCTTCGTAGAACGTATGACGGCTGGCGACCGCCTCGGCGTCGGCCATGATCTGGAGCGTGTAGTCGGCCAGCGTGTCCTCGTGCCCGCGCGTCGCGGCCCGCATCGCGGGGGCGAGGATATTGCCGAAGTGCGTGAACGCGGTTTCGAAGATCCGCTCCGCCGTCCACGGCAGTTCGACCTCTTCGACAATTGCCCCCGCAGCCTCGAGCGCCGAGGCGACCGCCCGGGTATTGGCGATGATGTCCTCACCGACGGGGAAGTCACCCAGGCGCAGGCAGAGAGCGATCCGCTTCCCCTTCAACCCTTCGACCACCTCGGCGGAGGTGGCATCGAAGCCGTCGAGGAAACCGGGTGAGGTGATGGTGGCGTGGTCGCTGGGATCGACGCCGACCATCACCCGGGCAAGCAGAGCGGTGTCGGCGACGGTGCGCGCCATCGGTCCGTCCCCGCGGTACCAGTCGGCGGCCAAGGGCTGGACGCCGGGAATCCGACCATAGGGTGCCTTGAATCCGACGGTGCCGGTGAACGCGGCGGGCAGCCGGGTCGATCCGGCGATGTCCGAGGCTGTGGCCAGGGGCGCGAAGCCCGCCGCCAGCGCCGCGCCCGAGCCGCCCGAGGACCCGCCGGGTGAGAGTTCAGGGTTCCACGGATTGCGGGTCACGCCCCACATCGGGGAATGGGTGACCGTCGCGCAGCTGAGTTCCGGCGAGGTCGCTCGGGCATGGACGAACCCTCCGGCTGCGCGGATGCGGGCGATGATCGCCCCGTCTGCTCCGGCCACGGTGTCGCGTTCGTGGATGAGCCCCTGGCTCAGCGTCCGCCCGGCGATCGCGTGCTTCTCCTTGGCGATCACGGGCAGGCCGAGCAATGGCCGGGTGGCGGCCGCCTCGGTGAGCTCATCATTCGATGCGTGTGCGTAGAAGCCTTCGGCCTCCCTCGCCGAGGTGACCGCCTCCTCCACGACCTCCGTGACCGCATTGATGCGCTCGTCCTCGGACGTGATCCTTCCGATCTGGGAGGTGAGGTATTCGACCGGGGAGAGTTCCGTCGACCGAAACTTCGTCAGTGCCTCGCTCGCGGACAGTGCCCAGGGTTCGCTGTTGGTCATGCGCGTGCCTCGGCGACGGATTTCCCGACCCACACTTCACCCTCGCGGTCCTCACTGAGTTCACCGTTGACCAACTCCGTGGCGACGTTGGTGAGGACACCGAGGCCGCGGATCATGTCCTCGTCCGTAGTGAACTCGCGTTCGCAGTGGGAGACGCCGTCGACGCTGGGCACGAACATCATCACGGCGGGCACCCTGTGGTTCATGGCCACAGAGTCGTGGCCGGCCATGGTCTCGAGGCGACGGATCGACAGCCCCTCATTGGCCACGGCCTTCTCAGCCAGCTCGACACCGGTCTCCGGGAAATAGAGCTTGCCGCGGACGTCGAAGTCCTCAACCTTAATCGTGATGTCATGCTCCAGGGCGATGCTCGCGATCTGCTGGTGCAGGGTATCCCGGGCGGCCTTGACGATGTCCGGATCGGAGGACCGGAGGTCGGCGACCATGTGCACGCGGCGGGGGACGACGATGGGTGAGTTGGGTTCGACGACGTGCTGGCCGACCGAGGACACGAGTGCTTCGTCGGCGAACTCGTTGACCACGTCGGCGACGGCGAGGACGATCTTTGCGCCTGCGACGAGGGCGTCGTGGCGATCGGCCATGGCGGTGGCGCCGGTGTGGGACTGTTCGCCGAGGACGTCGATGTCGAGCTTCTGCGTGTACCAGCTGGATTCGACGACGCCGATGTTCGTGGCCTCACGCTCGAGTATGCGGCCCTGTTCGATGTGGATCTCCGCGTAAGAGATCGCCTCGGGTGGGGCGTCGGTGCCGTTGTAGCCGATTGCGGCGAGCGCCTCGGCGACTGACGTGCCTTCGAGGTCTTGGACGGCGAGCATCTCGTCGAGGTCGAAGAGTCCGGCGTAGACGGAGCTGCCCATGATGGACGGGGCGAAGCGTCCGCCTTCCTCGTTGAACCAGTTGACCACGGCGATATTGAATCGGGGCTTCTGCCCGGATTCGGCGACGTTCTCTTTGACCCGCAGGGCTGCGAAGAGGGCTGCGATGACTCCGTAGGCACCGTCGAAGCGACCGCCCAGAGGCTGGGAGTCCAGGTGTGAACCGATGAGGACGTAGGGGGCGTCGGGGACGAGTTCGAGGCAGGCGAACATGTTGCCGATCGCATCCACGCGAACCTCGAAGCCGTTGCCTTCGGCCCAGCCGCGCATCCAGTCACGGCTCTGCTTGTCCTCGAGAGTCAGTGCCTGCCGGTCGACGCCGTCGTTGTCGGTGGCGCCGAATGTGGCGACGTGGTGGAAGTAGGTGAGGAAGGCAGCGTCGCTGGACGCTGCCGCAGACGATGAGGCTGCGGTCGAAGTTCCGGGGGATGCTGTGGTCATGGTGCGTCTCTTTCTCTTGCGAGTCTGGTGCTGAAGTGGGATTCGGATCGCCGAGGTGGCCCGGCGGTCACCCCAGCCGGCCCCGGGTCTCGGGGAGGCGGGTGACGAAGATGAGGACGAGGACGATCACCGCGCAGATGGTCATGTAGAACCCTGGTGCGGTGTTGACGCCGGTGATGTCGACGAGCCAGGTGCCGACGAACGGAGCGGTTCCGCCGAGGATGGCGTAGGAGATGTTGTAGCTGATCGCTGCCGAGGTGAAACGGGTCTTCGTGGAGAAGCGCTCACAGAAGAAGGTGTAGCAGCCTCCGCCGTAGCAGCACAGGGAGATGACGAAGATCGTCTGTCCGAGGAACGCCAGGCCCATGTTGCCGCTGGTGACCAGGCCGAATGCGGGGATCGATGTGATGGCCAGGAGGATGGAGCCGGCGATGAGCATGGGTTTGCGTCCGACTCTGTCGCCGATGGCTCCGGCGATGGGAAGGAAGATCGTGTAACTGGCCATGGCGATGGCATTCGTCAGCAGTGATTGTTCGCGGGTGAGGTCGCCGGTGGTCTGGATGTAGGTGACGAAGTAGGCCGAGAGCATGTAGAAGCCCAGGGCGGTGAGTCCGAGGACGAAGAAGACCTGAAGCATGCCCACCGAGTTCTCGCGGAAGGAGTCGCGGATCGGGCTGAACTCCTTGGGGCGTTCGGCCGCGGTCTTCTTGAACAGATCGGACTCGTCGGTGCGCGAGCGGATCCAGAGACCGACGGCCGAGAGCGGCAGAGCCAAGAGGAAGGGAATGCGCCAGCCCCAGGAGTCGAAGGACGCGTCGCTCATCACAGTCGAGAGCAGCAGAATGAGGCCGCCGGCGAAGACAGAGGGCAGAGCAGTGGCGGCCAGGGTGATGTTGATCCACAGTCCGCGCTTGCCCACCGGTGCGTGCTCGTAGACGAAGGAGGGTCCGCCGACCGATTCGCCGCCAGCGGAGAAGCCCTGGCCCAGTCGGGCGAGGATGAGCAGGATGGGCGCGAACCAGCCGATCTGGTCGAAGCCCGGCAGAATGCCGATCAGCGCGGTGCAGATGCCGACGAGGAAGATCGTGACGGTCAGAGTCTTGCGCCTGCCCACCTTGTCGCCGAGGGCACCGAAGAACAGTCCGCCCAGGGGCCGCATGACGAAGGCGACGCCGAAGGTGGCGAAGATGACGAGCAGGCCGGTGACCCGGTCGCCGTCGGGGAAGAAGTACTCGGAGAGGATGACGGCCGAGAGCCCGTAGAGCGTGAAGTCGTAGAACTCGACGAACTGGCCGATGCTGCCGCCGACGAGCACCTTCTTCTGCATGCTCGTGGTCTTGCCGGACTGTTTCGGTTGTGTCGTGGGGGTCGCAGGTGTCGCGGACATAGAAGCTCCCTTGCCTAGTCCTCAGGTGTGGGAACCATTGTTGCCCGGCTTCGTGCATCAGTCCAACAGATACTTTTTAACCTGGCCATAGATCTACTTGATGAGCCGTAAGTCCAGTTGTTGAGTGGCGCGGGTATGCGCCCGAGCACGGTGCCGTGCGAGACTGCTCGCAGGCTCAAACTCGCAGTCACACAACTGCGCGAGGCCCCATACCCACAGACCACTCAAGGAGACGAACTATGTGCCGAGCAGTCACCTGCACTACCTGCGGCAAGACGACCTGGGACGGATGCGGACTCCACATCGACTCCGTCAAACGCGAGGTTCCTGCACAGCAGTGGTGCGGCGGACATGATCCGGAACCCGAGCAGAAGGGCAACCTCGTCCAGAGGCTATTCGGACTCGGAAACTGACCCCAGAGACTCGGTCCCGGAGCCGTCCACCTCGGGCCGGCTGACTAGCCCGGGCCTGCCGTCGGCCTACTGCTCCGCGGGTCCCAGGATCTCCCTGGTCAATTCGCTGAACGCACGCGCTCGTCGGCTCAGACGTACCTCTTTGGGCCACACCATGGACAGGTCGATGCTCGGGAAATCGTCGAGCAGCGGCACATCGACGGTCATCGACCCGATGTACGTTCCCGAGGACACGCTCTGGCTCAGCAGCGAGTATCCGTGGCCCATCGCGACGAATGATCGGACGGTCTCATAGCCGGCGAAGCTGTGCCGCACCTTCGGCACGATGCCGGCGATGCGAAAGAGCTCATCGTAGTACTGCCGGGAGAACGGCAGATCGAGCTGGATGTAGTCTTCGTCGGCGAGTTCACTCAGATGGATCGGACGCGGTCCTTCCGCTCCCCCGCCGAGGTGGTGGTTGAGTGAGACGAGTGCGTGAGGTTTGACGACGTCGATGAGGAACGAGTCGAACCGGTCGGTCAGCCCCAGCGTGTACGTCAGCGGAATGTCGCAGAATCCGGCGATGACCGCGGTCTGGAGTTCGTGGAGGTCGGCCTCGAAGTAGTTGACCCGCACATCGGGGTAGCGTTTCTCGAACTCGGCGTGGATGAGCGGCAGCCGGGTCGGAGCAATCGGTGAGAACACCCCGACCGTGAGATTCCCGCTCAGCGACTGCGCCAGCCCGTGGGCGGTCTCGCCGAGGGCATCGGAGGATTCGAGGAATGGATTGACCTCGAAGAGGAAACGTCTGCCTGCAGGTGAAAGGACCACGGAGCGGTTCTTCTGCCGGATGAACAGGTCGATGCCCAGGGTCCGCTCGAGCTGAGCCATGGCCGTTGAGATCGCCGACTGGGTGACGTTGAGATGCTTGGCCGCCTCGGTCATATTCTCCCTGCGGGCAACCTCCTGGAAGTACCGCAGTTGAACGAGGGTGAAGTCGAGTGCCATAGGTGTCATCATCTCACTCGACGGTGCTGGCACCCCTCAACCGGTGGACGAAGCTGCGCACGGCTGCTGGAATGTCTATTCAGGGGGTCGAGGAAATAGACTGGCACCGTGCTTGCCAATCCAGCGGTCGACGACCTGCCCACGCTGCCCCACGATGTTCTGGCCTCTATTCCCAGCCCGAGCGTCTCCAGCTTCTCGCTGGGCCCCCTGACGATTCACTTCTATGCGCTGTGCATCCTCGCGGGAATCGTCATCGCCATCGTGTTGACCAATCACCGTCTGACCAAGCGCGGAGTCGAGGAATGGCAGGTCCTCGACATTGCGACCCTGGCCGTCCCGATGGCCATCATCGGGGCCAGGATCTACCACGTCATCACCCACTACACGGACTACTTCGGCCCTGGTCGCAATCCGTGGAATCCCTTTGAGCCCGGCTCTGTGTGGGCGATCTGGGAGGGCGGAATCGCCATCTTCGGCTCACTCATCGGCGGCACCCTGGGCGCGCTGATCATGTGCCGCCGGCTCAACATCAAACTCTCCGCACTTCTCGACGCCATCGCCCCGGGACTGATCCTCGCCCAGGCCTGCGGTCGCTTCGGCAACTGGTTCAATCAGGAGCTCTTCGGCCAACCGACCACACTTCCCTGGGGCCTGGAGATCGACCCGAACAATCCGGCTTTCCCTCCCGGGCTGCCTGTCGACACCCTCTTCCACCCGACGTTCCTCTACGAGGTCATCTGGAACAGCCTCGGCGCCCTGGTCCTGCTGTGGTTGGGCCGCCACCTGTTCTTCCAGTGGGGACGCCTCTTCGGCATGTACCTCGTCTGGTACGGCGCCGGACGCATCGTCTGGGAGTCCATTCGCCTCGACCCCAGCTTCGTCGTCCTCGGCCTGCGCACCAATGTGTGGGCAGCGATTGGCGCGGTTGCTCTCGGAATCGCCATCATCGTCGTTCAGAAGATGCGGCACCCCGAGCCGGAGAAGTCACCGTTCATCAATGATCGGAAACCTGAGCCCGAACCCGCCGACTAATCAGCTCGACCGGCCAACTGGCTCGACCGGCGGCGACCAGCTGGCTCAGCCCTGCGTGACCCAGTCACGTAGGCGCCCCAGACCTTCATTGATCTCGTCGACGCCGATGCCCGAGTAGGCCAGACGGATGTAACTGCGGTCCTCCCACTCCTGCTTCCGGCCGAAGTGTTCGCGGGTGCAGAAGGAGACTCCCGTGTTGTGGAGTGCCGCGGTGGAGAACTCACCCAGCGTGGCAATCCCCATGGCCGCCATCGCCTCGGTGACATCGGGGAAGACGTAGAACGTTGAGCCAGGCGTTGCCACGCTCATGCCCGGAATCGAGTTGACGATCGAGCATGTGGCGTCCCGACGCTTGCGCAGCACCTCGAGCATCTTCCCTACGCCGTCCTGCGGTCCCTGCAATGCGGCGATGCCTGCCCACTGGACGTAATGGGTGGTGCACGATTCGTCGTTGGTGTTCAACGTCGACATCACCTCGGCGATCTCACGCGGTGCGACAGCACAGCCCAAGCGGGACCCGGTCATCGCGAACTTCTTGCTGAACGTGTAGAGGATGACGGTGCGCTCGCGCATGCCGGGAAGCGCGGCGATGGACTTCGACTTCCCCTTGTAGCGCATCTCGAAGTAGGCCTCATCGGAGAGCACCCACAGGTCGAACTCCTGGGCGATCTGGGCAATCGCCTCGCGTTCGGCGTCGGTGGATTCGGCCGAGATCGGGTTCTGCAGGTCGTTGTAGATGATGGCGACGGTCTGGTCGTCGATCGAGGCCCGCAGGTGGTCGAGGTCGATGGCGAATCCGTCGCCGGTGGGCACGTACCGGTAGGGCAGGGCAGTGCCGCCGAGGTATTCGATCTGGGATTCGTAGATCGGGAAGCCGGGGCTGGGGTAGAGCACGCCCTCGCCAGGATCCATGACGGTTTGGAGGAACTTCGTGATGACCGGCTTGCCACCTGTGGTCACGACCACCTCGGCGGGGTCGATGCTCATCCCACGTCGGGAGCCGATGTCATCGGCCAGTGCTGCGCGCAGTTCCGGGATCCCCGGGCCCGGGCAGTAGCCGGTCTTGCCGTCCTTGATCGCCTTGTCCATGGCCTCGACGATGTGGGGTGCCATGGGGAAATTGAGATCGCCGAGGTGGAACGGATAGACCACATTGCCGCGGGCCTTCCAGTCGGCGGCGTCCTGGGCAACCCGAAACGAGGTCTCGGTGCCGAGGTTCTCCAAGCGGCGAGCAGTCTTCATTGTCGGCTCCTTCAATCAGATCACTGACGGTGTGGAAGTCTGCGGATCTGCATTCCCGGTTCCCGTCGATTCCCTCACGATAGAACACTGTGGTGTCGAATGTCAGTGGTGCCCGGCTGTCAGTTCGCAGCCAGCGCGCTCAGCTCACAGCAAGAGCGTCGCGACCGGCCATCAGGCACCATAGTCCGATACTCAAGAACACCGGTGCGCCGAGCAGACCACACCAGAAACTCGGTGCGGCGATATCTCGCGGCAGAAGAAACGCCACAACCGCGACCACGGTCAGCAGCGCCGCGGCGAGGTGGAGGACGGGCTGGGCGAAGACCATGGCGAGCGCGAAGAAATGGATGCCGACGATCGCGAAGATCAGCGGCGCAGCCCAGTCCGAGTGCCCCGAACGGATGGCGAGGAAGCCGAGCACCCCGCCGACGATGATCTCAGCCCAGACGATGACGATGTAGACGGTGAAGGTCGTGGTTCCGGTGGCGATCGCCGTCGCTTCGTCCCAGTGTCGGATCGACAGCAGGATGCTGGGCACCATCAAGGCGAGTCCGCACACGGAGAGTGCGCCGAGGACGACACGGAAGACGGCGCGACCCGGCGGGCCCTCCTGCGCCCATCCTGACCAGATGAACGCCGCGAGTCCGAACACCGCGCCGATCATCACGAGGTCCCGCGGAAAAGCCTGGTCGATCATCATCATTGACCCTTTCGCCCCAGTCGACTTGCCTGCCAGTCTAACCAGAGTCGTCTTGGGAGCCGCCTGCGATGTCGAGCACGCCACTGCCGTCTACATCGAGCCGAATGTGTGGGTTCGCCACCGTACGGGTGCGTGAGACCCGCTATTCGCTGGGCGCGATGAACAGTTTCCGCAGGGGTGCTTCGTCAACGTGCCAGCGAGTTTTCATCCCGTCTTCGAGGTGGACCAATGTGCCGGGCGAGAGCTCAACTGGAGGCAGGTCAGGTTCGTCGAATTCGATGCGGCCGGTGCCGCTGATGACGATGAAGACCTCATCGCCTTCGACATCGCGCATGGCACCAGCGCTCATCTCCCACAGGCCGTAGTCGGCGCCGGCGATCGAACCGAGTTCTGCAAAAGCCGTGGTCGCGTCGGCAGGCGAAACGCGTGAACCAGCATCGCTGTCGGTCGCCGAGGTGGCTGCACCGACCCGTTGCCAGTCCTCGATGGGCTCGTGGTCGAGAGGGAAATCGTCGGTGTTGATCGGCTCCATTGCGCTCATGGTGCCAGTTTATCCAGAGCCGCGGTTCATCGACTGATCCGAGTCATGAAACCGCCCCTGGACTGCACGGAATCCATATGGCAATACGCCGCCCTGCAACCATTTACTTCGCTCCAACGGTGGGATAGAACTGATTCCATGTCCTACCTCAACGGCGAGGCCTCCCATTGGCTGACCCAGTCCCCTCCCGAGACCACCATTCCCTCCCCACTGCCCACCGATAAGCAGGACCTCATCATCGTCGGCGGCGGCATGACCGGCCTGTGGTCGGCCTACTACGCCAGGCAGACTCACCCCGACTGGCAGATCACCATCGTCGAGGCAAAGCACATCGGCTACGGTGCCTCAGGTCGCAACGGCGGCTGGCTCTCCACACTGATGCCCGGCAACAGGGCCAAGTACGCCGAGGCGGTCGACCGTGCCAACGACACCGACCCAAACGGCCCGGTCGGCTCTGCCGGACTGAGCGGGGTGGAGTCCGTGAGGTCATTCCAGTCTGCACTCTTCGACTCCATCGACGAGGTCCTCGAGGTTCTCAAAAGCGAGGGCATCGACGCCCATCAGGTCCGCGGCGGCCATATCGACATCGCCCAGTCCGAGGCCGGAATGACCCGACTGCGCGAACTTTACGAGGGTGACAAACAGTACGGCTACGGACCCGAGGACATGCAGTTCCTCGACGCCGAGGCGACCAAGGCACACATCAACGTCGACAACGCTCACGGCAGCGTATTCTTCCCCGGCACCGCCCGCATTGACCCCGCACTCCTCACGCGTGGCTTGGCAGCAGTCCTCAAGAATCAGGGCGTCACGATCTGCGAGGACACCTCGGCGGGTCACATCGGCAAGGGTGTGGTCGCAACGAATCGCGGCCCGGTCACCGGGGACACGATCTTCGTCTGCCTCGAGGGCTACTCGGACACCGTCACCGGTGACCTGCCCGGGCTGGAAGGACGTCAGGTCATCCCCGTGTTCTCGTCGATGATCGCGACCAACCCGCTGCCCGCCTCGGCGTGGGAGGACATCGGCTGGGACGGCCGCGAATGCCTCGGCGACACCGCGCACACCTTCATCTACGCCCAACGCACCGACGACGATCGGATCGCCTTGGGCGGTCGCGGTGCACCGTACGAATTCGGCTCGCGGTTGCCCGGTGACGGGCAGGTCCCCGCCGAGGTGGTCGAGCTGCTGAGCACGCGCCTGTCCTCGCTCTTTCCCAACCTCGAATTCGAGGTCGACCACGCTTGGCGCGGTGCCCTGGGTGTGACCCGGGACTGGTGCGCGGGGATCTTCTTCGATACCAACCAGCGCATCGGCGTGGCCCGCGGCTACGCCGGACACGGAGTCACGGCCACGCACTTGGCGGCGAAGACGCTTCTCGACCGGGCATCGGGAGCCTCGACAGCACTCACACAACTGCCCTGGAACGATCATTTCTCCGGTCAGTGGGAGCCCGAGCCCATCCGCTGGCTGGGCATCCGCTCGATGTACAAGATCTTCAACATCGCCGACGAATGGGAACGCATCACCGGGGCGAAGAAGACGAGCCTCCTCGCCCAGTTCGGCTCCCGCCTGGCCGGGCTCCACGAATAGACCCGGCCCAACCAACGTGGCTCCACACAGAAGTACGAGGAATCAATGACACATGAGTACCGCCGCATCGCCCCGATGGCCCAGACCTACCCAGCCTCGAACATCCGCAAGATGTTCAACCTAGCCTTGGACTACCCAGAGGCCGTGAAGCTGACGGTCGGCGAGCCGGACTTCAATACTCCCGCGCACATCAAGGCCGCCGGCATCCGCGGGATCGAGAACAATCAGACTCGGTACGTGGCCAACGCCGGCATCCCACCGCTGCGCACGGCGATCGCAGCGAAGTACGCCGGCCGGTGGAATCGCGAGGTCACGGCCAACAATGTCATGGTCTCCTTCGGTGCGATGGAGGCGCTGACTTTCGCCCTCGACGTCACCGTCTCCCCTGGTGAAGAGGTCATCATCCCCGATCCCAGCTTCCCGAACTATGTGGGACAGATCCACCGCCTCGGCGGGGTGGCGGTTCCAGTGCCGGTCACGGAGGACAACGACTTCAAATTCCGCGCCGAGGACGTTCGATCGGCTATCACCGACAAGACCGCGGCGATCATCATCAACAGCCCGTCGAACCCCTTGGGCTCGGTCATGGACCGGGCCGAATTGGAGACGATCGCGGATCTGGCCGAGGAGTTCGGCTTCACGGTCATCTCCGACGAGGTCTATGACCAGATCACCTTCGACGATGCCCAGTTCACCTCCATCGCCGAGGTGCGCCCTGGCTTCGATCGGTTCCTCGTTGTCAACAGCTTCTCGAAGACCTACGCGATGACCGGGTGGCGCTGTGGATTCGTCATCGGGTCGGTCGATCTCATCGCGCCGATGGCCTTCCTCCAGGAGGGAATCACCTCGAGCCTTCCCGGGTTCGTGCAGGAAGCGGCACTCGCAGCGATCGAGGGCCCGCAGACCGACGTCGACATGATGGTGCAGTCCTATGCGCAGCGCCGCGACCTCATCACCGAGCGCATTGCGGGCATCGACGGCATCAGCATGCTGCGCCCCGAGGCCACGTTCTATGCCTTTGCCAACATCAAGGACTGGGGACTGACCTCGTGGGAGGCGGCCACCGCTCTTCTGGAGAACCACGGGTTGGCAACGATTCCCGGCTCGGCATTCGGGGCTCAGGGTGAGGGCTACCTGCGGCTGACGTTCTCCGTCGCCCCGGAGACTATCAATACGGCCTGCGATCGGATCGCCGACTTCGCCGCAACGCGGTAATGCCTGCCGACACCTGTGACCCGGTGAAACTCAGACCGAGCTCAAGTGGCGACCCGATTGAGGCAGGAACACGTCAGGCACCGCATCCCTCGCGTAACCGGTCAAGTCTGCGAAGTCGTCGTTGGTCAAACCCGCCGATCTGAACTGAGCGACGAGACCTGACACCAGCCTCGGCGACTCCACTGGGACACGGTCTTCCTCTGGCTCTTCTGTGCGCCACCCTTTGCGGCTGATCTGCCGGTAGAAATTCTGCCGATCGGTTCCGCTCGCCAGACCAAGGCGAAATGCCCTCTCGAAGATGGCCTGCATAGAGACTCCCCACTCGAGCTTGAGAGCCAAGAGATTGGGCAGCTTCAGCGTCTTCAGCTGGTGACGGATCTCCGCCTCCGGCATCAGGAACTCGGCTGCGAACTCATTGGCCTGGGCTTCAACGTCGATCATCTCGTCATCGACATATCCGTCTGCGTGCATGACAAGATGCCCCAGCTCATGAGCCAACGTCAGGCGCTTGCGCGAAGGCGAGGACCAGGAGTTGACGATGACCAGCGGATAGTCGGAGACCCACTGCGAAAGACCATCGATTCGATGAGTGCCCAGGTCGAGTTCACAGACAATCGTTCCCGCTGTCTCCATCAGGTCCACCACAGACCTCACTGGCCCAAGTGGCACGCGCCAAGCTGTACGTACTCGACGAGCAGCCTCCGCCGGTTTCGTGAACTGATAATCGAAGGTCGGCACATGGGTTGCCGTCTGCAAAGGCGCGCGTTCGGTGAGCATCGACATATGCATCCGGAGCTCGTTCAGTTTCGCTTCGGCAGACTTCCACATCGACACCTTGGTCGACGACTGGCGGCGCATATGCGCTGACACTCCGATGGCGGCACGCATGCGAAATTCCTTGACGAGGAACGCCGGGGTGACACCAAGCTCGTCGGCAATCCTGCGGATTTCAGAGTCCTCAGGCGTCCTGGCCCCCGAAATATATCGGGAAACAGTGGCCTGAGCAGCACCGATCGCCAACGCGAGATCAGCCTGAGTCAGGCCTCGTGCGCGCATCAGTGTCTCTATGACTTCGCCTTTCACAGTTCGTCAGTTCCGGTTTCTTCGTCGCTGTCGACGAGGCCACTGAGATCAAGTTCAGGCATAGAAGTCTCGTAGACGTCTTCCACCCGGATCGTCGCCGGGCGCTCAACTTCGCGCTCGAGTGTGACGGCCCACAGGGCTCGACTATCAAGTGACTCTCGATAGGAGATGACGGCAGGACCGATTCGCCCATCCATCCACTTGTACCCGACAGCCAGATGCGTCACCTCAAGCCCATCGAGAGGAAGAGTCGGCTCATACCAACGTTTCGCCCCTTCGGTGGGGAATGCAGCGATGACGTCCCCCGCCCGGTGGCGCTTCACGCGAAGTTTGAATGAGTTCATCCATCCGATCTCACGTACCGGCTCGTCGTCAATGATCGTTGACTCCGGGGACGCGTCGATTCGACGAACGAGTTCTGCCCACACTCGCTCGTGGATGAAGCTGCTGATGAATCGCTGCGTGAATGTCGGAAACCAGGCGGGTCTGAAATCCTGGAAGTCACCCAGGTCAATGCGGGCTTGATCGACCGAATCGATCAGGGCAGTCTGAAATTCGTGCCCAACTGCGTCAAGAATCTCGTGTCCATTTTTCGCCGAAATCATACCAGTAAATATACCACCGCATTCGGAATACTGAGCCGACATCCGGACTTACACCAGGGAACCAATAGAACGCACTCCACCATTTGAGAGGCAGACATGTCGACTATCACGATCATCGGCGGCCACGGAAAAGTTGCGATGCTGGCGGCACCGCTGCTCAACAATGCCGGGCACACGGTCCGCTCGGCCATCCGCAAGGAGGAGCAGTCCTCCGAAATCGAGGCGGCGAACGCGACGCCTGTCGTCGCCGATGTCGAAAACCTCGACACCGATGCCATCGCCGAGGTGCTGGCCGGCAGTGACGCGGTTGTCTGGTCCGCCGGTGCTGGCGGATCGGGTGAGGACCACACATGGGCGATGGATCGCGATGCCGCCATCCGCGTGATGGATGCAGCCCAGAAGTCGGGTATCCGCCGCTTCGTGATGGTCTCATACTTCAATTCCCGGCTCGTCGACGGCGAAGTTCCCGGCGTCGAGAAGGGCGACGGAATGTACGCCTACTACAACGCGAAGTCACAGGCCGACGAACATCTGCGCACGAAGACCGACCTCGACTGGACGGTCCTCGGCCCCTCAGTTCTGACCCTCGAACTTGCGACACAGAAGATCACCGTGGACAGCGCCGGCGAGACCCGCGACCTGGACGTGCCCTCGACGTCTCGCGACAACGTCGCACATGTCATCGCCGCAGCCATTGCCGAGCCCGCGAGCTTCGGTAAGACGCTGAACTTCCACGACGGTGACACCCCCATCGCCGAGGCGGTCGCTCAGGGAGTCTGAGATCTGACCGTTCCCCGGTCACCCCGGCAGCAGCTCCCGCAGGTCCTCCCCCGCGGCAATTCGCGCGAGAAGTGCTGGTTCGCCCCAGTCGGAGGCCAGCGCCGCCTGCAGGACCTCATTCCCCGGGCCCGTCGGTGGCAGTACAAGCACTCCCTGCCGGTCACCGAGAACCAGATCACCGGGGCGGACTGTGACGCCGTCGATCTCGACCTCGCAGTCAAGGACATCATCGCCGAAGCTGCCGGTACGTTTCGTCGTCCGCGCGATCAGTCCGGTGGCGAAGACCGGGAGCCTGTCCTGCACGTTGCGCAGCGCAGCGGCGTCGGTGACGGGTCCGTCGACGACGATGCCTGCGGCACCCTGGGCGATCGCGGCCGCCGCCGTGACCGCCCCGACCGGCGCGTGGAGGCCGCTGGCGACCCGGATGACGAGAACGTCACCCGGCCTCAGTGCGTGCAGTGCGCGGTTGACGGCGAGCGCATCGGGTTCGCGCAGATCGAGGGTTCTGGCCGGGCCGACCATCTGCGGCCCTTCGTTGATCGGCACCATGCGGGGAGTGCAGAATCCGTCTTCGAGGAAGTGACCGAGCGTCGGGAGTTCGACCTCTCTCAGTGAGGCGATCAGTTCCTCGGAGGCCAACTCCTCACAGTCCAGGTCCACCGCCATACCGCTCACGCCCCACCCGCTGCTTCGGAAGAATCGCTGACAACCGCGACACATTCGACCTCAAGCGAGATGTCCCAGATGGAGACGCACACGGTGGTCCGTGCCGGTTTGGCCTCTCCGAAGAAGTCCGCATAGACACGATTGAAGGGCTCCCGCTGCTCGGGCGTGGTCAGATAGGCGTTGACCTTGACCACCTTGTCGATGCCGCTGCCCGCGGTTTCCAGAACCGATCGCAGGTTGCCCAGGCACGTCCTCACCTGATCCTCGAAGGCCTCGGGTGTGATGCCGTCGGCAGCGAACGGCACCTGCCCGGTGGTGAAGACGAATCCGTTGGCGACGACGGCCTGCGAGTACGGGCCGATGCCCGGGGCCAGACCCGGGGCTGTTTCAATGCGGCGGATCATCGGTTCTCCACCCCCACCTCGGCGGTGGTGTCAGCGTTGACTCCGGCCTCGGCGGTATCCGCCTGGTCGATGCTCTGCAGGCGGTTTTCGGTGAGCAGGAACAGGGCGATGAGTGACAGGACTGCGGAGCCGGCGATGTACCAGGCCATCGAGTCGGACTTGCCGGTGACGTCGAGCAGCCACACGGTGATCGCGGGGGTGATTGCCGAGCCCAGCAGGCCCGAGAGCATGTAGGACACGGACAGTCCGGAGTAGCGGATCTTCGCGCCGAAGAGCTCGGCGAGGAAGGTCGCGATCGGTCCGTAGTTCGCGCAGAAGGCGATCATCATCAGCCCGTAGGCGAGGAAGACTGCGGGGGCGCTTCCGGTGTTGATGAGCCAGAAGAACGGAAAGGCGAGGATCACTTCGCCGGCGATTCCTGCGGCGATGATGGGGCGCCGTCCGACCTTGTCGGAGAGACGGCCGAAGACCGGGATGAAGATGAGTCCGACGATGCAGGCGACGAGGACGACCCAGAGCATGAAGTTGCTCGACAGCCCCTTCTCCTGGGTGCCGTAGTTGACGCCGGAGGCGACCATGAGCGTGAAGGTCGATCCGGTCGACAGAGTGGCGATGCCGCCTAAGATGACGGGCTTCCAGTAGTGGCGCATGAGGTGGGCGAAAGGCAGTTTGGCCTTCGCTCCCTGTTCGCGGACCTGCTGGAAGCTCGGGGTCTCTTCGATGTTGAGGCGGATGTAGATGCCGACGGCGACAAGCAGCACGGAGGCGATGAACGGAACCCTCCAGCCCCAGGAGATGAGCGCTTCCTCGGACACGAGACCGGTGACGATCAGGAAGGCGAGGTTGGCCAGCAGCGTCCCCACGGGGACTCCCACCTGGACCATCGACCCGTACCAGCCTCGACGCTCCTCGGGTGCGTGTTCGACGGTCATGAGAACCGCTCCGCCCCATTCGCCGCCGAGCGCCAGCCCTTGGATGATGCGCAGGGTGAGCAGGATGAACGGTGCGGCGATACCGATCGTGTTGAAGTCGGGGACCAAGCCGATGGCCAAGGTCGCACCACCCATGACGAGGAGGGAGACAAGCAGCATCGACTTGCGTCCGAGGCGGTCGCCGAAGTGTCCGAACAGGACCGCTCCCACCGTGCGCGCCAGGTAGGCAGCGGCGAAGGTGAGGAACGCGAGGATCGTACCCAAAGCCGGTGAGAGCTCAGGAAAGAACACCTGATTGAACACCAGCGCCGAGGCGGTGCCGAAGAGGAACAGGTCGTACCATTCCACGGTGGTGCCGATGACGCTGGCGGTCGCGATCTTGCGCATCTTCGCGCGATCGAGGCGAGCGCTGGCGGCTGTGCCGGTGCCCGAGTTGTCGACGGAACCGTCGTCGGTGCGAGTTGGCGAACTCATGGTGGAGCCTCCGAGAGTGCAGATGAACAGAGTTGGAAGTGACTGTCATCACTCTTCCCTGTGCGCACTTCGGCGACAATGAAATTTCACACCAGGGTGAGGCTCAGAATTGTGTATTTGCACATTTCGGCATCATCGAGCCATCCCGTGGTGGCTTGAGAATCCGTGCTCGGCCTCTTACCTCGCGGTCAAACCCTCACCCCGCCGAGGCGAGTGCCGCGTTCCAGCTTCCGTAGAACTTCCGCACTGCGGCGGCCGAAGGAACTTCGCCCTTGTGTTCGGCGGCGTATTCGCCGTAGGCCTTGTAGGTGGCACCGAGGTCCCGGTCGTCACAGTCAGCGACGAAGTCGGCGATCGCCTTGTCATACGCGGCTTCGTCGAAGCGCAGCTGGCCCCGTGCTCGACCCACCGAGCTGGTGGCCAGGCCCGCGGCCTTGAGCGCCTCGTTCCAGGAGCCGAAGCGTTGGACGGCGGTCTGGCTGGTCGGCGGCCACACACTGGCGCCCTTGGTCGAGGCCACACCCAACTGCCTGAGGACTGTGGTGCGCGCCTTCTCGTATTTCGCCGCGGTCAACGCCACCGGGCTGGGTGAGCTGCGCACGCTGGCAATGGATCCGGCCACCTCGGCGAGGGCCTTCTTCACGCCATTCTCATTCAACGTCTGATTGCGGAGTGCGACCTCAACCTCGGCGAGGATCTCGCTGTCCTTGGGACTCAGCGCGGACGTGGCAGTCGGGGCCAGGCCAGCGTCGGTCGCGGCGAGGTGGAGCAGCGCCCCGATGAGTGCGGGGGCGGCGGTGTGGGACCTGTCGGTGTCGGAGTCAGTCATCGCCTTCATCTTACGTGCGATGCCTTTCCTGCGACGCCCCTTCTCTGCGTTGGAGGAGAATGCTCATCACGAGCGGCAGGCTGCAGACGGCCACGGCCATGAGCAGTGCGGCGATCGCGGAGTCGACGATGAGGAAGTAGCCTCCGCCGAGGAGCACCGTCGAGGTCGCGGCCGACACTAGGCGACCGGTCACGGTTCCGCCGATGTCGCTGCCGTCGAGGATGACGTCGATGAGCCGGGAGATGACGAACCAGGCGACGAGGATGCCGAAGGTCGCCAGCAGTGACTCGGAGAGGGCCAATCGCATCGGCACCTCGAGCGCCCAGCCCAGCAGGGTGGCTGAGAACGGCATGAGCAGGGGAAGGGCCGTGGCCGCGAGAGCGATGGCCGAATAGGTGAGGATCTTCCTGTGGCGGTAGGCGGTGGTCATGGTTCTTCCTTTCCGGTTCAGCCGGTGAACAGGGACAGTGCTCCGGTTGCGATGAGTGTGGTCAGCGTCGTCCAGACGACGATGGCGATGCCCTGCCAGAGCAGGATCCATGAGGTCTTGACTCCTGAGCTGACCAAGATCGTCGAGGTGATCTGAGTGGGAATGGCCAGGGGTCCGAGCAGGCTCGCGCCCGGGACTCCGAAGCGGTTGAGAAAGCGTTTGAACTTGATCCGGCCCTTCGATTCGGGCTTCTTCTGAGCGGGTGGCTCGTTGAGGAACCTTGCTTCGCCCTCCGCAGGCCCGCGTTCGTCGGCAAGGGTTGCGCTCTCGTCGGCGACGGTGGCGTCGGCCCCAGCCACTCCAGCTCCGGATCCGACGCCGACGCCGACGGGCACGCTCTCCCGAGCTCGGCTCCGGCGAGCCACTACGGCCTCGCGAGCTCGGGCACCGAGCAGCACGATGACGGTGACGCAGATGAAGTTGCCGATCGCTCCGGCGACCCCTGCGACGATCGGGTTGAGGCCAGCCCACACTCCGATGACAGCTGAGACCTCGCCCTCGACGAAGGGCACTGCTCCGGCGAGCGCGATGATGAACGGCTGCAGAAGCTCGGGGACGTGGGAGGCGAGGCCTTGGAAGAAGGTGATGAGGGTGTTCATGATGTCCTCTGGAAGTAGTCCGATTGATTACTTCCAGTGGAAACTGTGTTCTCAGAACAGGGTCAAGCCGTGATGGTCGAACACCGGAAATTCACAGGGAAAGGAGACTGCAGAATCCCCTCGCCGAGGTGGCCGCGACCTACTCGGTACCACTTTCCATGGCGTCATCGTCGGCAGCTGTCTCTTCCACACGCTCCTTGTGAACCCTGATGATCGCCCGGCCCAGGACATCGAGTTGGGCCGGGTTGTAGAGCTCGACCATGGACTCCATGATTGCCGACCACCCCAGGTCCTCGGCGGCGCCCTCGACACTCGGCCGAATGTCGAGCAGCCACGGGTCATCGTCGAGATGCTTCTCCATCAAAGGAACCATGGCATCGACGGCATGGACCCGTGCGGCTTCATCGGCGTCATCGGGCAACTCGTTGAACTCGCGGTCCGCAGGCGAAGTCTCGGCCATGATGCCACGCATCTGGGTCATCGTCTCGTCGTCATAGAGTCTGGCGTAGAGACCCATGAGGCGCCTGTCGGCCTCGGACATGGTGGCGGCGACATCGCTGAAGCCAGAGGCGGTGTCGATCGGTGCCCCGTGCTCGATGAGCCCAGCGACCTCATCACGAGTCTTCTCGAGTTCGGCGATCTTAGTCTTGAGTTCGGCATCAAGATCTTTGAGAGCCCGGCGCTGTACTTCCTGGTCACCGTCGATCGAGCTGATCTTCTCCAACGGAATCCCCAGGCTACGCAGACGACGAATCTGCAGCAGACGCAGCAGGTGAGCCGCGCCGTACTGCTTGTAGCCATTGCTGGCACGCTCGGGCTCAGAGAGCAGACCCTGCTTGTGATAGTGCCGGATCGTGTTGACTGTGGTGTCGGTCAGCCGCGCCAACTCGCTCGTACTCCACCCCACGGGTCATTCCCCTCGCCGCTGCTGCGTCTTTGTCGGACAGTGACAAGTGTATTGGCCCTCGGCGCGGATGACTCCGTGTCAGTCGATACCTTCCGGAGTGTCGGGAGGCGTGAAGAAGGTCTTTCTCATGAGGTACAGCGCGAGTCCGGCGATCACGGCAATCACGACAGCGGTGAACACCAGGTCGAAGACATCGCTGCTCTGTGCGATCAGTCCGGGAACGACGAAGCTGGCCGCAAACACGCCGATCAGCGCTGCGCCGAGGCCCTTGCTGCCGTGGAAAGCTTTGATCTCGAGTGCCGCACCCTTTGCGCGAAAAAAGAGCCACACGAGCAGAGAGAAGACAGCGGAACCAGCCAAGACCATCCAGATGATCTCCGGTGTCGGCTGTCCTCGCAGCATCGACTTGGCGACGACGCCCAACGATCCCCAGGCGCAGAGAATCCCTGCACCAAGCAGCAATGTGTATGCCTCTGAAGTCATGAGTCCTATCGTGCCTCCTGCATGGGCGTCGTTCGAACCCGCGTGTTTAAACTGAACCATGACTGAGTTCAATATCGGCGACACCGTCCAGATCATCACTGGCCCCCTGAAGCACAGCGTCGGCACCGTCGTCTACCTCTATGAGGAGACGGGAAAGTACCTCGTGCGAACAGGCGTCGGGGCACAGGACTACTACGCACCGGATGAGATCGAACTGTTCAATCCCTGACGGGGACAGCTTCAATTTAGAATTGGCCTGTGTTCACACTGTCGCCCGGATTGCCTCTCGCTTCGCTCTGCGCTGTCGTGCTTCTGCTCTCCGGCTGCTCCGATGACGCAGCAGATCCCACCGTCGGCACATCGGGTTCCACTCATTCCCCGACAGACCGATCCCAGACGACTACGGGCGCAGAATCAACCACACCGCTTCCGACCACCCGTCAGCTCGGCGAAAGCGTCACCCTGTCGAACGGGAACAGCGTCACCGCCCACGAATACCGAGTCGTCTCCGATACATCCGATCACACCTCGGGTGCCATTGACATCGAAGTCTGCACGGGCGAAGAGAACATCTCCCCCACCAGCTTTGAGACCACGGAACCCTGGTCGGTCATCTCGGTCATCTCGGTCGGCGATGAATACCACCGCGTGGCAGACGTTCCCTGGAAATACGACGAGATCTCACCGGTCCTCGAACCCGAGGCTCACATTCCCGGGGGCGAATGCCTCCGTGGCTGGGCAATAACCTATGCAGGACCCGACGACGAAGTCACCACGATTCGCTACCGCGACGAATCCCCCAGAGACCCGAACCACGAAGAGATCCTCTGGGAAGTTCCACGGGACCAGGCGACCGAGTAGCGTCACCCGGCCATCACATGTCCGCCCTCAATGAGAAGATGGCACGGTGCCCGCCAATGACCATGCTTCGTCCCATCACACCGCCGGGTGGCGTGATGCCTTCGCCTCCCTCGCCGAGGTGGCCCCGCAGGAGTACACGCCCGTGGCCTTGGGATTCGAGCTCGTCGAGGTCGTAGCCCGGACATGGTTCGAACCGAAGCACTCGGTCGTGCTGGAGAAGCAGGAAGTCTCCCCCGGCTCCAATCCCAGCCTCGCGATCCGCCCGCTGATCCTCAGCGAATCCGGCAACTGGGTGAAGAAGTCCCTCACCTGGCGCACCATCGATCGCATGGCCCGGCAGTTCAACGTCGATCCCCGTCACCAGGAGTGGTTCACCCAGCTCGCAGGACTGCGGACCCGGGACAAAACGGACTTCACACCCGATGGTGCGCCGTACAACCTCGGCGATTTCCACACTCCTCTGCTGTGGGACATGTTCGCTCAGGCCGCCGAACTCGGGATCGAACTCGTCGGCGTCAATCAGGGCATGGATGTGCGCATCGGGCGTGAGGCGAAGGCGATCATCGACGTCAACCGGGTGAAGAACCAGCTGCGGGTGCAGCCACGGGTCACGATCGATGAACGCGAATTCTCACCAGGACTGACCAAGCCCATCTGGACGCACGGGTTCTTCGGTGTCGACCTGCGCACAGGGTTCACGGTGACCTTGGCTCCGGCGGCCAAACCCACCGCGCAGTCGGCACTCTCAGTCTTCCAATCAACTGGCCCAATCACGATCCCGGCGAACGAGTCCGAAGAATTCTTCGAGGAGTACTACCCATTGCTGCGTACTTCCGCCGAGGTCGTGAGCACCGACGAGACGGTGAAGTTTCCCCAGTTCAGCCAGCCGCGGCTGGTCCTCTTCATGGTCTACGGTGCAAAGGACCACCTGAGCCTGCAGTGGTACTGGGAGTACTCGGGACCGCGCCGGACCCTGCCCGTGGTGCCCCTGTCGAAACTCGGCACCTCCGCCATCCGCACCACAGCGGGCGCGCGCAGCACCACTCCGACGCCAGACCCACGCGACAACCGCGACCTTGAGCATGAGGGCGCTGTGCTCGACCAAGTCGCGTCCGTCCTCGCCGAGACCCAACCGCCGGGCCACCCCCGCGACATGGAGCTCTCCGACGTCGACACCGCGGACTTCGTCGTCAACGTCCTGCCCGGGCTCGAGGAGATCGAGCACGTCAAGGTCATCACGCGCGGGAAGAAGCAGCCCTATCGTGAGCTCGGCGGGGAACCGAACATCACGATCACCTCGGTCGAGTCGGAGAAGAACGACTGGTTCGACCTCGGCTTCCAGATCACCATCGACGGCAAGCCCATCCCCTTCGTCAAGCTCTACAAAGCCCTGGCGTCGGGGACGAAGAAGATCAAACTCGTCGACGACACGTTCCTGTCGCTGAACAAACCCGCCTTCGACAAACTCAAGGCACTCCTGGCCGAGGCCGATCTCATCCCCGAGTGGGAACCCGAGTCGCCCAAGATCACGCGCCTGCATGTGGGCCTGTGGTCGGAGTTCGAGGAGCTCGCCGATGAGACTCTGCCCGCCCAGTCCTGGCAGGAATCCGCGCAGGCACTGCTCGACCTCGACCACCTGCCCGCCGTCGAAGTCCCTCACCTGAACGGCGTCACCATGCGGCCCTACCAGGTGCAGGGATTCCGGTGGCTGGCGCTGCTGCACAAGTGCCACCTCGGCGGGATCCTCGCCGACGACATGGGCCTGGGCAAGACCCTGCAGACCCTGGCACTCATCGCCCACGCAAAGGCCGAGCACGCGAACTCTGGGAGCGGGGAACCGCACCCGCCGTTCCTCGTCGTCGCTCCCACCTCGGTGGTGGACAACTGGGCAAAGGAGTCCGCGAAGTTCACCCCTGACCTCGACGTTCGTGTCGTTTCCGAGTCGACGAAGAAGAGGCAGAAGCCCCTCGCCGAGGTGGTCGCCGGTGCCGATCTCATCGTCATGTCCTATGCGATGCTGCGCCTGGACGAGGACCCGATCTCCCGCCTGGACTGGGCAGGGTTCATCCTCGATGAGGCACAGTTCGTGAAGAACAGCTCCTCGCAGGTCCACAAGGCCGCGAAGTCGGTCAACGCACCCTTCCGCCTGGCTCTGACGGGCACTCCGCTGGAGAATTCTCTACGCGATGTGTGGTCACTGTTCTCCATCACCGCACCTGGACTCTTCCCCAGCTCGCATCACTTCGAGAAGGAATACGTGCGGCCCATCGAAGGCGGTGAGGATCCGGGACGAATGGGACGGCTGCAGAAGCGGATTCGACCGTTCATGCTGCGCCGCACGAAGGATCTTGTCGCAGCCGATCTGCCGGAGAAGCAGGAGCAGGTCATCAATGTCGAGCTCAACGCTGCTCACCGCAAGCTCTACGATCGGGTGCTGCAGAAGGAGCGGAAGAAGATCCTCGGCTTCATCGACAGCGAGTATGACAAGCAGCGCTTCATCGTCTTCCGCTCACTGACCCTGCTGCGCATGCTCGCACTCGACCCGCGCATTGTCGACGGCGAACACGAAGGTGTGCACTCGTCCAAGCTCGCCGCCCTCATGGAACGCCTCGAGGATGTCGTGGCGGAGGGCCACCGGTCAATCGTGTTCAGCCAGTTCACCTCCTTCCTCGACAAGGTGGCCGAGGATCTCGATCGCCGAGGTGTCCCCTACGTCGTCCTCGACGGCTCGACTCGCAATCGCGGCCAGGTCGTCGACGAGTTCCGATCCGGCGCGGCTCCCGTGTTCCTCATCAGCCTCAAGGCCGGCGGTTTCGGCCTCAACCTCACCGAGGCCGACTATGTCTTCCTTATGGATCCGTGGTGGAATCCGGCGACGGAGAACCAAGCGATCGACCGAGCGCACCGGATCGGACAGACGAAGAACGTCATGGTCTATCGCTATGTCGCCGAGGGAACGATCGAGGAGAAGGTCCTGGCCCTGCAGAAGAAGAAGGCTGAGCTCTTCGACTCCCTCATGACCGACGGCGGGGCCTTCGAAGGGCGCGGCCCCAACGGTCAGGCATTCAGCCAGACGGTGACGGCCGAGGACATCCGGGGACTGCTCGAGGGGTAGCACAGCGCCAACCAACTATCCTGATAGTGACGATGACTGATGACTCAAAAGCGACCCGGGAGCAACGCTGGCAGGAACGCCTGGCAGTGCCGGTTCTGGTCGCCGCACTCGTCTCGATCCCAGCAATCTTCCTCACCTTCCTCTCTGAGCCGTGGAGCGACGCCGGCAGAGTCATCAATCTCTTGTCCGGCTTGGTCCTCGTAGGTGAGACGCTCATACTCTTCCTCGTTACTCCTGACAAGAAGTCCTGGTTCAAAAGGCACCTGTGGCTGATCGTGCTCACAGTTCTCGTGATCATCGGAGTCATCTTCGCCCTCGGCCCCGTGCAGCTGTTTCGCATCATTCGACTCGTCGGCGCATTACGTATTCTGCGTACAGGCAGAATCATCAAGGCCGGGCGACTACTCTCGGGACGCATCAGCGGCAGATGGAATCGTCTCGCAGCCCTGGGTGTCTCAATCCTGGTCGCGATCTTCGTCGCCGCCACTCTTGCCGATCCGAGTTCAACGGTCCGTGAGATCTTGCGCGGCGTCTTGCCCTTCGACTTCGGACCCATCGCGGTCATTGCCTCAGGGCTGATCCTGGCAGGCGCCACGTTCATCGTCCTCTTTGATCGCAACAGCAAAGACGAATTGGACGCAGAGCCTGGCAACGATGGCGGTCAGAGCTAAAGTCACCATCCGCCCGAGAATATTTACTTTAGATTGCCTAAAGTAAATATTGACGGCCACCTCGTGAGCTGAGGTTCGCAGCAAGCTGCACGAGAGGACGGCGCCCAGCGGAATCCGCGATAACTACGTGGCGGTCGCTGAGTCAGCCCTTGAAGTAGTAGCTCGAATGCGCCGCACACCGAGGGTTGAATGCCGCCGCGCACTCGGGACAAGCATCGGTACTCCGGTACGTGTCGATCGTCAGCTGTGACCAGCACATTCCGCAGAGGATGGCCGCCTGATCCCACTTCTCACGCGGCCATTGCTGGGCGGGATGATCGGTGGTCTCGGCGTGGCAGAGGTGGCACGGATAGTACCGGTCGCAGCACGCGAAGCGAATGGCGATGATGTCGAGCTCGGTCGCATAATGCTCACAACGCGTGTGCTCATCGACCGTCTTGCCATAGACCTGAGGAAACCTCGCCACCCCGCGCCCACCTTCCCCTCATTGAGCCGCTGCCAGTTCTCACTCTAACTGCCAACGCGCCCCGTCCGAGTAGAGTGAAATCCCCGAACCGATGAGGATCCATGCCGCAGTCTGCAGAGTTCGTCACCCCCTTCGCCGAGGTGGCCCTGAGCAACATCACCCGTAACTATCCGTACGCCGCCCACCACGTTGCACAGTCGTCCGCAGACATCGTCGAACCGCGCGAGAAGAACCCGGCTTTTGCGAACTCTTTCGACTGGCACTCGAGCGTCCACATGCACTATCTGCTCGTGTCCCTGCTGGCCACGCCAATTGCCCGAACGGCTCCGTGGCGCGACGAGGCCATCACGGTTCTCACCTCTCACCTGAGTGCTGAGAAACTTGCCGCCGAAGCGATGTTCCTCCGCGAGCACCCGACCTGGGAACGTCCCTATGGCTGGGCCTGGGCCGTCGAGCTCGTGCGTGCGCTTCGGGCCAGCGAAGAAGCGCGGTTGCGTGATCTGGCTTCCGGCGCCGAGGTGCTCGCCCAGACGGTCTTAGACCTGACCGTGGCATGGCTGCCGCACATGCCCGAACCCGTCCGTCATGGAATCCACCCGAACACCGCCTTCGGTCTGCGCCGCATCCTGCTCGGCGCACGAGACTTCGGCCGACATGATGTCGTCGATGCCATCGCTGGTGCCGCTCGGCGCTGCTTCGCCGATGATCATGCCTGGAACTTCAGCCAGGAACGCAGCGGCCAGGACTTCCTCTCCCCCGGCCTGTGCGAAGCCGACCTCATGGCCGAGATCCTCACCGCCGACGAGCTCGCCGTGTGGCTGCCAGACTTCCTCTCGGAACTAACGCCGGAGTCCCCCGCACTCTCCCCCGTCGAGGTCCTCGATCCCACGGACGGCTACCAGAGCCACCTATACGGCCTGGGCCTATCCGTTGCGGCCTCGATCATGCGCCTGGCCCCACGACTCCTGCAGATTGCCGAGGACTCAGGCAATCTGGACCTCGCTGACCGCACCAGGGGCTTCCTCACCCGAGTCGATACGCTCATGGCTCCCGGGCTCGAGGCGTCTGTGTCCGATGAGTACATGGCCTCGCACTGGGTGGCGACTTTTGCGTGGGAAGTACTGGAGCTCAAGAAGGATTGAGATGGATAGGTACGGCAGGTGACCTGCGGACCCCAAAAGGCACGGGGGTCGTGTAAGTGTCTGCTCTCCACCCAAACCTGGTGGTCGACTATCGTCCAGAAGTTACTGCCACAGGAGCTTGGTGTTCCAACTCGCAGGGAAGCCCATGTCCAACTCCGGCGTGACTACACGATGTCCATCGGGTGTGATTAGCGGGAGGCTGAAGGACAGGATGTGATCTCGAAACCTGGCAGGCCAATCACTCGGTTCAGAATGTGACCTAAGCATGAAGGCCAAGACGGCGGCATTTATATAGAGCCGCTTGCTCTCAGTTGAAGTGCGAGAATATCCAGGGGTTGAGACGTGGTCCAGCAATGGGCCAGCTGTGTGCCTGGGCGCGATCGACTGCGCGCGCTTGAAGTGTCGGTTGAAAAGCCGCGAGCCATGGGCGCAGTAGTTGCGCAAATCGGCGACTGCCCGGACGACTTTCCCGAACGGGGCGGGATGCATGAAGCCAAAATCATTGGCCACAGCCCGGGCATCAGCGGACTTCATCAGCTCGAAGAGATACGGCAAGCTCCCGAAACTGAGAAGTTCGGTTACGGCCCAGACCGGTAATGGTTGAGAGGGATATTTCGCTAGGTGATGAGCAACAAAGTCCTCTTCCGGCTTCGCACTTCCTATGGCTCTATCGACGGTGCGTTTCCAGGCCTGGAATTTAGTTTGAGGTGGCTGACTCCTGGGGATCAGCGTATTGCACTTCGCGGTGTCAAGGCAGTTTCGGTCTAAGTGCGCAGCCGGATCCAACCTGGCCAAAGCGTGCGCAATCGAAGCACGCAAGCGAATTTCGAAGTCCAAAGTCCCGTCTAGGCAGATGCGGGCCAACTTCATGTCGAACTCTTCAAGAGTTATGACATGATCGATGCTCGCCCCTGTCATGTACGTGGCAGCTCGGTATTCGCGCATTGCGGCATTGATCTGGTCGGCAGGCAGCAGCTCACGGAACACGTAGCGGTATGCTCCAGACCGGTGGTAGCCCACCCGAGTGAGGAAACCGAGGGTGCGTGCGTGATTCGGAATCTTCAGCCCAGCTTCAGCCAAGTCTGTAATCAGATCCTCGCGCTCTTTGAACGCTTTTGTGAAGTGCATGCAGCTCATTATCGCGCAAATGAAAATCGTCTCCTTGAGTCCGAGGACTCAGAGGGAGACGATGTCTGATGCCCCCAGCTTAGCACTCGGCGAAGGAATATTCACTGCGCTCGTCGGCGCACAGCTCCTGCGATCCCCTGTGCGCCAGCTCCTGGCACCGCCGTTAGCGGCCACCCAGGTAAACGGAAGAATACGACAGCAACAAGGAACCCCTCGTCGAGTTCCGACGCTCCACCGGTTCGCTGACCAGCGGACCCCACCTCACACCGCCCACGGCCAAGTCTGGTCACTCTGGAGATGGCACCACGGGGATCTCCGAGGTCATCTCGTCGCGAGGAACCGCCTCGGCGCTGTCGGCCGAGTTCTCCACACCGTGATCGGCAGGCAGGCCGGTCAGACGCTCAGGCTTGAGGATCTCCTCGAGCTGAGTCCTATCGAGGAGCCCCTGCTTCACGACGAGGTCAGAGATCGGTTCGTTCGTCGCCAGCGCCTGCTTGGCCAGCTGCGCGGCAGGGGCGTAGCCGATGACCGGGGCGAGAGCGGTGATGACGGTGACGGAACGGGCCACGGTGTCTTCGAGGGCCGCCTCGTTGGCGGTGATGCCGTTGACACAGTTGACGCGGAAGGTCTGGCAGGCACGCTCGAGCCAGGTGATCGACTGGAACAGGGAATGGGCGATGACCGGCTCGAACGCGTTGAGCTGGAGCTGGCCGGCCTCGACGGCCATGGACACGGTGACGTCGGCACCGGCGACTGAGTAGGCGACCTGGGAGACAGCTTCGGGGATGACTGGGTTGACCTTGCCGGGCATGATCGATGAGCCAGCCTGGCGGGCAGGCAGGTTGATCTCACCGAAGCCGGCCTGTGGTCCCGACGACAGCAGACGCAGGTCGTTGGCGATCTTCGACATCTTCAGAGCACTTCGCTTGAGCGCCCCGGAGAAGGTGATGAAGACCCCGGTGTCGGAGGTGGATTCGACGAGGTCGCCGGCGGTGACGAGTTCGAGCCCGGTGATGGAGCGCAGGTGCTTGATCACCGCTTCCCTGTACCCGACCGGGGCGTTGATCGCCGTTCCGATCGCCGTGGCGCCCATGTTGACCTCGCCGAGGAGTGCCACCGCGTCTTCGAGCCGCTGGACGTCCTCACGCAGGGTGGTGGCGAAGGCGTTGAACTCCTGCCCCAGGGTCATCGGCACCGCGTCCTGGAGCTGGGTGCGACCGACCTTGATGATGTCGGAGAACTCGCGCCCCTTCGCGGCAAAGGCATCCGCCAAAAGTGTGAGTTCGCCGAGGAGGTTCTGCAGTGAGAAGGCCAGCGCGATCTTGATCGCCGTCGGGTAGGTGTCGTTCGTGGACTGGCTGTGGTTCGTGTGGTCATTGGGATTGATGAACGAATAGTCGCCCTTCGCGTGACCACCGATCTCGAGCGCACGGTTCGTGATCACCTCATTGGCGTTCATGTTCGTCGACGTGCCCGCCCCACCCTGGATCACGCCGACGGTGAACTGGTCGTGGAGGCGCCCGCCCTTGATCTCTTCGCAGGCGGCATCGATGAGGTTCGCTCGCTGTTCGTCAAGGGCACCGATCTCCAGGTTCGCCCGCGCCGCCGCCTGCTTCACACAGGCGAAGGCACGGACGAAGTCGGGGTAGACGGAGACCGGTCGGCGCGCGATCGGGAAGTTCTCGCCCGCCCGGGCTGTGTGCACACCCCAATACGCTGCAGCAGGGATTTCGAGGCTGCCGATCGAATCGGTCTCTGTGCGGGTGGGTGTGGATGCGCTGTCGGTCACCGCTGGTGCCTTCTTTCGTCGTGAGGATGCGTCATGATCGCGGAGGTTGTCCCTCGGTAATCACCGTACTGCGGCTTCAAGCAGGGCGTTATGATCTGGCTCATAGTCGCGGTACTTACGCTGGATCTCGATCTGGTCGGCGAGGTATTTCGCGTCGTGCCAGACGCCCCAGATGAAGCTCGATCCGCGACGTGAGAGCCACGGCAGGCCCAGGAAGTACATGCCCGGAACGGGAGTGACGCCGCGCTGCTGGACGGGGTAGCCTCGCTCGTCGAGGACGCCTTCGACCTGCAGCCATGAGTAGTCGACACCGAAGCCGGTCGCCCAGATCACGGTCCGCACGTCCGCCTCGGCGAGGTCCATTTCGAGGATCGGGTTGCTCACGCACTCGGGGTCAGGACCGAGCTCATGAGCCTCTGGTTCAGGGGGCAGGTCGAGGCCGTTGCGTTCGATGTAGTCATCGGCCTCACGCAGCAGGGACAGGTAGTTGTCGTCGCCGCGGGCGATGTTTGCGCCCAGGTCGGAACCGATCTGCAGCTTGCCGTGGAGATAAGAGTTCGCGCGTCCCAGCAGGGTGATGCCCGAGGCTGCGAGATTGCGGAAGTCCACGGTGTGCCCGCCTTCGGCACCGCTGACGGCGATCGTGACGTGATCGGCGCCCACGGGTGGGGCTGCGAGGTCCCATTTGCCCAGGGCTCCGAGCCACCAGCAGAAGTCGCGATTGCGGTATGCCCGCGGTGGGCGATCGTGTGGGCCCACGGCCAGGTAGACCTTCTTGCCGGACTTCTGGATCTCCGCGGCGATCTGGACACCCGAAGAGCCTGCACCGACGACGAGCACAGCGCCTTCGTCGAGCTGCGCGGGGTTCTTGTACGAGTTCGAGTGGATCTGGGTGATGCCGGAGCTCTCGGGCACGATCTTCGGAATGACCGGTGTCTGGAATGGCCCCGTCGCGGCGACGACATAGTCGGCCTCGATGGTGCTCCGGTCGGTTTCGACGAGGTAGCCGCGGGCATGCTCCCGTTCGGTCACTGTGGTCACGGTGACTCCGGTGCGCACTGGCAGGTTGTTGCGTTCAACCAGCGTGCGGAAGTATTCGGCCACCTGGTCTTTGGTTGCGAATCCGTCGGGGTCGACGTCGGCGAATTCCTGGGTGGGGAACCTGTCGTGCCAGGCGGGGCCGTTGGCGACGAGGGAGTCCCAACGCCTGGACTGCCAGGCCTCGGCGATCCGGTTCTTCTCCAGAACGATGTGGGGTACTCCCCTGGACTGCAGGTGCTCGCTCATCGCGATTCCGGCTTGGCCCGCGCCGATGATGACGACTTCGGTGGTCTCAGTTTCCTTGCCCGGCATGGGACACTCCTGTTCTCGAAAACCGCGTCTGAGCTGCAGATACGGCACTTGCGTCTTTGCTCGTGGGGCGACGATGGTGTCCGCCCTCTCGCGATCCAGCAAACCGCAGGTGAGAGCGTCAATGCCAATAGTTGTTGACGGTCAATTGCATCTACCGAATAGATGTAGCCCTGTGGAGTCAATCATTTCCGGGTATCTCGAAGCTCAGCAGAAAGCACCGAACTCAGCCGAATCGACTAGGTCAGACGGAATCCTCGCCTGAGGCCGCCTCGGCGAGGATCTCGCGCATCATCGTCGTCACGGCTTTCGCCTTCGCTGTTCCTGCCGCCTGCGACAATGCCGAGACGACGAGATGAAGGCTGGGTGCAGAGTCAGCGATTTCGAGGATCGAGGTCTTGGCCCCCGTATAGGTCTGTTCGATGTCGGGGCGCTGGTTGAGGATCGAGAATCCCAAACCCATGGCGACCATCGAGCGCACGGTCTCGTAGTTCGAGGACTTGTACTTGACCTTGGGCGTGATGCCGGCCGTACGCAGCATAGTGAGGAAGTACTCCCGGCTGTCGGGCAGATCAAGGAGGACGAGCGGGTCCTCGGCGAGCGCGGACAGCTTGACCTTCTTCTTCCCGGCCAGCCGGTGGTTCGTGTCGACGATGACGTGCGGTCTCACCTCGCCGACCCGCTGGGCTTGGACGCCTTCGGCCTCGGTGAGGTCGTAGTTTATCGCGATCTCCGCCCGCCCACTGCGCAGTGCGGCCATGCACTCCTCGTGATCACCCTCGACGACTTCGATGCTCAGTTCCGGGTGCCGTTCGTTGAGCCGCCCGATGAGCTGCGGAAGAATGAAGGGGGCCAGGGTCTTGAAGCAGGCAAGGACGATCGTGCCGCGAACCTCGTTCTGTCCGGCCTGGATCGATTCGACCGCCTCGGTGATGAGCCCGAAGATCTGGCGGGTCTCGTGAAGCAGCCCTTCGCCAGCCGGGGTGAGGACCAGACCCTTCGAATGCTGGCGGACGAAGAGCGGGGCGCCGAGCGCCTTCTCCAGCTGATTGATCGCCGTGGACACCGCCGACTGGGCGATGTGCAGCTCCTGGCTCGCCGTCGTCATGTTCAGTGTCTTCGCGCATTCTGCGAAGTACGAGAGTTGAGTGAGCGTAATCGAGAATCTGTGGACCATGGCGACCTCTTCGTCAGTGGAATCTATTATTCAGATTTGGAATCTGTTTTTCAGATGGAGTCTCTAGATAATAACTATTTCACAGATACTCTGTTGTTTCCGAGAATGGAAGCACACACCCGAACGGCGCCACACCCCGTTCGACATGTTCCGATCAGCTCGAAGAGGAGACCGCAGTGGCCGAACCCACGCACACACGTCTGAGAATGTTCAACACCAAAGAGACCTACCCCGAACAGAACCTCGACAACGATCTGTGCCAGGCCGTCGTCGCCGGCGGTGTCGTCTACCTCCGTGGCCAGATCGGCCAGGACCTTGAGACTCGCGAGTCCGTGGGCATCGGCGACGTCACCGCGCAGGCGGAGAAGGCCATGTCCAATATCGCCATGCTCCTCGAAGAAGCAGGCAGCCGACTCGAGGACATCGTCAAGGTCACCATCTACATCATCGACCCCCGCTACCGCGAGGACGTGTACCGCACCGTGGGCAAGTGGCTCAAGGGCGTCTACCCCGTCTCGACCGGCATCGTCGTCCAGGCATTGGCCCGCCCCGAATGGCTCGTCGAGATCGACGCCACCGCCGTCCTCAGTGAACCTTCCACCGCCGAGGTGGCCCGATGACCTTCTCCCTCCTCCTCCACGATCCCGACACCGGTGAATTCGGTGCCGCGATCGCCTCGTCCTCCCCCGCGGTCTCTGCCCGGTGTCTCAACCTGGCCGACGGCATCGGCGGAGTGAACTCACAGAACATCACGGACCCCCGCCTCGGCGGACGGATTCTCGACCAGATGGCTGCCGGCAAGCCTGCGCAGCTGGCCCTGGATTCGATCGTCGATCAGGTCGAGGCCGATGTCATCGCCTACCGGCAGATCCTCGTCATCGACGGCAGCGGCAACACCGCAGCCCACTCGGGCGCCGAGGCGCTCGGGATCTTCGGTGCCCGTACCGAGCAGAACGCCGTGGCCGGTGGCAATATGCTCAAATCACTCGACGTCCTCGATGCCTTCATCGAGACCGCGCTGTCCTCGACCGGACCGATTGAGCGTCGCCTGTTCGCCGCTTTCCAAGCCGCTTTCGCCGCCGGTGGCGAGGCCGGACCCGTACATTCGGCCGGCCTAGCCGTCGTCAGCGACGCCGGCTGGAGGGTCACCGACCTGCGCGTGGATTGGGCCGACGAGGATCCGATCGGTGAACTGGGCGAGCTCCTCGACATCTGGATGCCCCAGCGTGAGGACTACATCACCCGCGGCCTCAACCCCGTGGCTTCACCGTCTTACGGTGTCCCCGGAGACGAGCGATGAGCCAGCCCACCGATGTCGAACTGTCTGTGAAGGATCGGATCGCGGCCCGCCTCGCCGAGGTGAGCCCCGCACTCGTGGGCCTGTCGAATTCACTCCACGACGATCCCGAGATCGGGTGGCAGGAATTCCGCTCCGCCGCCTCGGTGGCCGGTGTTCTGGCCGATCACGACTTCACCATCGAACAGCCCTACCTGGGACTCGAGACCGCGTTTCGCGCGACGTTCGGATCGGGTGACTTCACCATCGGATTCCTCGCCGAATACGATGCCCTGCCCGGCCTCGGCCATGCCTGCGGGCACAACCTCATCTCCGCGATGAGCGTCGGCGGGGCCATCGGTCTGGCCGCTGCGGCAGAAGATCTGGGCATCAGCGTCGAGGTCATCGGCACCCCCGCCGAAGAAGGTGGCGGCGGCAAGATCGAACTGCTCGAACGCGGAGCGTTTGCGAACCTCGACTTCGCGCTCATGGCCCACCCCGCTCCCGTCGACGTTGCCGAGGCAGAACCCTTCGCGGTCACCCATTGGCATGTCGAATACACGGGTCGCGCGGCTCATGCGGCTGCCTATCCGGAGCGTGGAATCAACGCCAACGACGCCTTCCTCGTCGCCCAGGTCGCCCTGGGCCTGCTGCGTCAGCAGCTGCCGAAGACCGTGCGCGTCCACGGCGTGATGACCAACGGCGGCGAAGCACCCAACGCCATTCCGGCAAAGACCGAGGGCCGCTGGTATGTCCGCGCCGAGTCCACCGAGGAACTCCTGGCGATGGAGAAGCGGGTCATCGACTGCTTCGAGGCCGGGGCACTGGCCACCGGCGCCACACTTTCGATCACGCCGGAGAGCAAACGGTATGCGGAGATGCGCACCGATGAGGAGGCGCTGGAGTCCTACCGGGCCAATGCCATCGCACTCGGCCGGAACTTCGACGTCGACCCGATTGCCGCCACGATGAATCGGGCCTCGACGGACATGGGCAATGTGTCCCAGGTCGTCAATGCCATCCATCCCTATATCGGGGTCGGCGGGGAGGCGAGCAACCACCAGGCGGCCTTCGCTGAATCCTGTGTCGGAGAAGAGGCCGAACGCACGCTGATCGACGGCGCCACGGCACTTGCCTGGACCGCAGCCGACGTCAGCACCCGACGGTCAGGCACCTGACCAACCGATTCACCAGCTCGGTGAACCGACAACAGCCACCCGCATGGGCCGAGCTGGTGTCGGCTCACCGAGCCGAAGCCGCCGGCACACCGCCGGCGCCTGAGGTTCCAAAGGAGGAACTCGATATGAGCGGTGCACACCCTGCCGACGCGAAAGACCTGGCCTATAAGAAGGGCCTGCAGAAGAGCGTCGCGGCCGGATCCATCGGCGTGCTCGTCCACTGGTTCGACTGGGCCGTCTACGCCTATATGGCGACGACGATCGCGGCGATCTTCTTCCCCGAGGGAGACGAGACCGCGGGTCTGCTCGCGACCTTCGCCGTCTTCGCGGTCTCCTTCCTCGTCCGCCCGATCGGTGCGATCATCTTCGGTCGCCTCGGCGACAAGCTGGGTCGCAAGCTAACGCTCTCCGTCGTCATCATCGCCATGGCTGCTTCGACGTTGGTCCTCGGCGTTCTGCCGACCTACGAGACGATCGGGATGCTCGCCCCGATCCTCCTCATCGTCACCCGCATCGTCCAGGGCCTGGCCGCCGGTGGAGAGTTCGGCAGTGCTGCGGCGTTCCTCGGTGAGTTCTCACCCCGGAAGCGCCGAGGCTTCGGCTGCAGCTGGCTCGAAGTCGGTTCCCTGCTCGGGTTCCTCCTGGCCTCAATGGTCGTCTTCCTGCTCACCCAGGTACTCAGCCCCGAACAGGTGCTGGCCGGCGGGTGGAGGATTCCGTTCCTCATCACGGTGCCCCTGGGCCTCATCGGCCTCTACATCCGCCGCAAGATCGAGGACACTCCTGAGTTCGCGGCGCTGCAGAAGATGGAGACCGTCTCCGAGTCGCCGCTGCGTGAGGTCTTCAAGCGCAATCCCAAGCAGTTCCTTCAGACGTGCGGCATGGAGATCTTCATGAACGTCACGTTCTATGTCGTTCTCGTCTACCTGCTCACCTACCAGGAGACCGAGCTGGGCTTCGATCCCGGTCGGGCCGCGCTGCTCTCGACACTGGCCTCGGCCCTGGGACTCATCATCGTCCCGCTCTCGGGCATCGCCTCGGACAAGTTCGGTCGCAAGCCCGTGCTCATGACCGCCGCGGTCTCTCTCACGGTGATGGCGATCCCACTGTTCATGCTCATGCAGGTCCAGTCCTCGCTGGCCGCGTTCGTCTCGACCTTCGGCCTGGCGTTCATCCTCGCCATCATCCTGGGAACGCATGCCGTGACCGTGGTCGAACTCTTCCCGACGCGGACCAGGCAGACCGGGCTGTCGATCGCCTATGCGCTCACGGCCGCCCTGTTCGCCGGCACCGCACCCTACGCTCTGACCTGGCTGATCGAGAACACCGGCAGCATGCTCAGCCCCGGCTTCTTCCTGGCCGTGGTCGGCGTCGTCGGCATCATCACCGTGGTCTCGATTCCCGAGACCCAAGGCGTGGACCTGCTCAAGGACGACGATTTCGATACCCCGGCAACAGCCTCGGCGAGCGCGACTGCCGATCCGGCCGTCTCCTGAGCGACCGCTCCTCACCAACGACTTCTCTGACCATTTCAACCACGAACTCTCTGACCACCAGAGACATCGCGAACGACTGGAGACTCATCCATGACTGACACCATCTCGGCACCCACCACCGCCGCCACAACCTGGCGCGACAAGGCCGCGAACCTGACCATCGACGGACGCCCCGTCATCAACGGCGAGCGCGTGGACGCGATCTCCGGTCAGACCCAGACGAAGACGAACCCTGCGAACGGTGAGACGATCTCGCAGCTCCACCTCGGCGGGCAGGACGATGTCGATGCCGCGGTGAGCGCCGCACGCACCGCGTATGAGACCGGTGAGTGGTCACGAGCCTCGGCGACGCATCGTCGTGAGGTGCTGCTGCGTCTGGCCGATCTCATCGAGGCGCGGGCCGACGAATTCGCACTGCTGGACACCCTCGACATGGGCAAGCCGATCGGGGAATCTTCGACGATCGATGCCCCTGGTTCCGCCGCGCTCTACCGGTTCTACGGTGAGGCGATCGAGAAGACTGTCGACGAAATTCCGGTCACTCCGGTGGGGTCGACCGCGCTGGTGACCCGTGAGTCCCTTGGGGTCATCGGCATCATCGTGCCGTGGAACTACCCGCTGGAGATCGCGACGTGGAAGATCGCTCCGGCGCTGGCTGCGGGCAATGCGCTCGTGGTCAAACCCCCGGTCGAGGCCTCGCACTCGATCCTGCTGTTGGCCGAACTCGCCGTCGAGGCAGGGGTTCCGGCGGGCATCCTCAACGTCGTTCCCGGTCGCGGATCGGTCGTGGGCAAGGCGCTGGGCATGCACATGGACGTCGACATGCTCGGCTTCACCGGGTCCACCGAGGTGGCCATGCAACTCCAGCAGTACGCCGGAACGTCGAACATGAAACGTCTGGCCCTGGAGGCCGGTGGGAAGAGTTCGAACATCATCTTCGCCGACTGCGACGACCTCGAAGCTGCGGCTGTGAAATCAGCGTTCGGCGCCTTCTACAACCAGGGCGAGGTGTGCTCCGCGAACTCACGCATCTTCGTCGAACGCCCCGTGTATGAGAAGTTCCTCGAACTCTTCAGGGCCGCGGCCGATGGCTTCCAGCCCGGCGATCCGCTGGACCCGACCACGGCGATCGGTTCGCTGGTGTCCGAAAAGCACGCCGATCAGGTGTGGGAGTGCGTCGAGGAGGCACGCGCGGGCGGAACCATCGTCAAGGGCGGCAACCGCCCGGGAATCAACGGATCCACAGCGTTCATCGACCCGACAATCATCACCGACCTCCCGGCCGATCACCGTCTCCACCAGCATGAGATTTTCGGACCCGTCGCCCTCGTCACGCCCTTCGACACCGAGGACGAAGCGATCGAGAAGGCCAACGGAACCCCGTATGGTCTCGCGGCTTCGATGTGGACCGGCAGCATGGCCCGGGCCCACAGGGTCTCGTCCCGCCTGGTCGCCGGCACGGTATCAGTGAACACCGTTGATGCGCTGGGCTTCACGACACCCTTCGGCGGATTCAAGCAGTCCGGTTTCGGCCGTGATCTCTCGGTGCATGCCCTGGAGAACTACTCGGACTTCAAGACGACTTGGCTGCAGTGGGGGTGAACCGCTAAAGCGAGTTATCAGCGCGGTGAACCTGCAATAGCCACCCCCATGTGGCGCGCTTTTGCAGGTTCACCGCGCTGTTGTCGTCTCTGATAAGTGACACCCCGTCATGACTTCCGCGTTAGCAGCGATCATCCGATAGATGTCCTCACCATCAAGCGGCGTCCCGCCCATAAGGTGCAGCCCGTAGGCATCCTCCATCGCCACCAGATTGCTCGCCGCCGTCTCGACCGGCAGCGCCATCGTGAACTCACCCGCCTCAACGCCTTCGCTGAGCACATCGACGTAGAGCGAGACCTCGAGGCGGTACAACTCCGCCATCAGCTGCGCATGAAACGCATCCCTGTAGGCGTGGGTGTGCAGCTCGTTGAGCACCTGGAAGTCGATATCGTCTCGTGACTGTGGAATTCCGCTGCGGATGACTCGCTGGAGTCTGGCCCGAGAATCCTCACCCTCGACCTCCTGCTGCCTGCGGTTCCAGTAGAAGCGCGACACAGCATCCTCATGCACCTCGCGCACCAGGTCGCCGAGGTCCGGATAGTAGTACGCAACCGACCCGGCACCCAGCTCGGAATACGCCGCAACATCGATGGCGCGCAGGCCGTTGAGGCCGCGTTCGACGATCGCCTGCTTGGCCGAGTGGACCAGCTGTTGCCGACGTGCCTTCTGATTCTTCGGTCTCGCCATACCCTCATCATCTCCTGAAGTGATCTAGATCAACACTGATCGCTATGGCAAAAGCGCCACTTTCCTCTGTTCATCACTTCCCGTCCATGCCATTCTTTTGGGTGTAGCCCAAAGAATCAAATGGACGCCCACTCACAAGGAGGTGGATGGTGTCTTCACACGAACAGACCACCGCATACGCGGACGAGCAGAAACAGCATCTGAAGAAGACGCTCGGCCGTTTCGACATCGTGCTCATCGTCATGTCGGCCGTGCTCAGCATCGAAGTCCTCGCCGAGACGGCAGGCTTCGGCGCAGAGACCTTCACCTGGACGCTCGTCCTCGCCATCTTCTTTCTCGTGCCCTACGCTCTTGTCTTCGCCGAGACCGGCAGTTCGTTCGTCGGTGAGGGCGGCGCCTACCTGTGGGTTCGCCAGGCTTTCGGCCGGCCGGCCGGTGCGATCGCGTCGATCCTCAGCTGGGTCACTCAGCCCGTCTGGGTCGGCGGTTCGATGGCGTTTCTGGCCACCGGAACCTGGAACCAGTTCATCAGCCCGCTCGAGGCGGGTTCCGTCGGTGACTGGATCTTCAAGATCGTCTTCATCTGGATCACAGTGCTCGCCGCGATTCTCTCGCTGGCGAAAGCCAAGTGGCTGCCCACGCTCGGCGGCGCCCTCAAAGTCATCTTCATCGCCTTCTTCCTACTCACCACGATCATCTACGCAGTTCAGAACGGCGTGCAGCCACTGCACCTCTCAGACTTCAGCCCCAGCCTCGGCGGGTTCCTCGGTCTGGTTCCGCTGCTGCTCTTCTCCTACCTCGGCTTCGAGGCATCGAACAGCGCATCGGATGAGATGAAGGACCCGAAGAAGGACATCCCTGCTGCGATCGCACGGTCGGGCTTCATCTCGGCTCTGTGCTATCTCCTGCCGGTCCTCGCCATGCTGCTTGTACTGCCGACCAAAACCATCACGGGAATCGGCGGCATGCTCGATGCCGTCGAGACCGTGTTCAGCGTCTACGGTCCTGCCGCCGCACCGATGGTCGTCATCGCAGCTCTGCTCTTCGTCATCATCCTCGCTTCGCAGGGTGCCGCCTGGATGATCATGAGCGACCGCATGCAGGCACTGACCGCCGCAGACGGTGCCTTCTTCGGAGGATTCTTCGGCAAGATCTCACGCGGCCTGGGCACTCCGGTCAACGTCAACCTGCTCTCGGGGACCGTGGCCACCGTCTTCCTCGTCGCGGCCATGCAGCTCAGCGGCGACGCCGGAGCACTCTTCGGGGTCGTCCTCTCGATCTCCATCTCGACGTTCCTGCTCAGCTACCTGCTCATCATCCCGGCGGCCATCAAGCTGCGGTGGAAGCACCCGGACATCGAGCGTCCGTTCCGCGTGCCCGTGAGCAATATCGGCTTCACCCTCCTCGGCGGCCTCGCCTTCCTCTGGGTGCTGCTGGGATCCTGGGTCGCCATTTTCCCCGGCACACTCGATCGCCTCTTCGGCCTCGACTATGACTTCCTCGACGAATGGGGCGTCGACCAAGGGCCGTTCACCGCACTCACACTCGGCACCCTCATCGTCCTCGCTGCGCTGGCAATCGTCGGTTATGTCCGCGGCGCGAAGATCCGCGCGTACGGCCCCGCCCTTGACCCTGAAACACTGCAAGCCAGTCTCGACAACAAACTCGACAAGCCACTCACAACCACGGAAGGTGTCTGAACGAAATGACCACGACCACCCCGACGACGTCAACCGCGTCGACCACTGCACACCCCCTCGACCGCCTGATCAGCGACGAGATCGAACTCAACCGTGCCATCATCGTCGACGCGGGCCACGTCAGCGAGCAGACACTGTTCGCTCTTGTCAGCCTCGTCGAACCCGATAAGCGTGACGTGATCTCAGGGGCCACGGACCTCGACCGTCGTGTGCGCTCCCTGCTCGTCGAGCGCGGCAGCAGCGAACAGACCGAAGTCCTCGTGTCCTTGTCCCAACGCAAGGTCCTCCTCGCCCGTGTCCTCGACGTCGCAAACGAGGGCCAAGCCCCGATCACGATGACCGAGTACGAATCGGCCGAGCAGCTCATCCGCAACGACGCCACATTCCGTGCCGCCGTCGAGGCCCGCGGCATCACCGACATCGAGACCGTGCGCATCTGCGCCCTCTCGGCCGGCCGCTTCGACATTCCCGGCGAGGAGGGCCGCCGCCTCGTGCGCGGCTCCTCGTTCATCCAGTCCGACCCGCAGGACAACGCCTGGGCGCACCCCCTGGAGGGACTCGTCGCCTACCTCGATCTCAACACCGGTGAGGTCATCGATGTCATCGACACCGACATCGTCCCGGTGCCGAAGGAACGTTTCGACTACCACCTCGACTCGTGGCTGCCCGAACCTCGCACCACGCAGAAGCCGATTGAGATCTCACAGCCCGAAGGTGTCAGCTTCTCCCTCGACGGTGATGTGCTGACGTGGGAGAAGTGGCAGGTCCGACTCGGCTTCGACCCAGTCGAAGGACTCGTCCTCCATCAGATCGGCTTCGATGACAACGGGCAGCAGCGCCCCATCGTCTACCGTGCTTCTGTGGCAGAGATGGTCGTTCCCTACGGCGATCCGAGTCCCGTGCGCTTCTGGCAGAACTACTTCGACGCCGGCGAATATTCGATGGGTAAGAGCGCGAACTCGCTCGAACTCGGCTGCGACTGCCTCGGCGAGATTCAGTACTCCGATGCCGTACTCGCCGACGAACAGGGTCACGCACACACCATCAAGAACGCCATCTGCATCCACGAAGAGGATGCGGGCATCCTGTTCAAGCACACCGATGAGTTCACCGGTGCCGCCGATGTGCGCCGCAACCGCCGCATCGTCATCTCCTTCTTCATCACCGTCGGCAACTACGACTACGGCTTCTACTGGTACCTCTACCTCGACGGCACGATCGAACTCGAGTGCAAGGCCACCGGCATCGTCTACACCGCGGCCTACGGGGATGAGACCCAGCGTCAGCGCTGGTCGTCACCGCTCGGCGACGAAGGCCTGGGCATGCCCTTCCACCAGCACATGTTCTGCGCACGCCTGGACATGCAGGTCGACGGCATCGAGAATGCGGTCAATGAGCAGGAGGTCGTGCGCGTTCCCTTCGGTGACGACAACCCGTATGGCAATGCGTTCACCCGCAAGCAGACTCGGCTCACCGAGGAGGGTGGCAGGCTCGCCAATGGTGAGGCCGGTCGAGTCTGGCACGTCATCAACCCGGAGAAGAAGAATCGTCATGGGTTCCCCGTCGGCTACCAGCTGCACATGCCCGACGAACCGACGATGATGGCCGCCGAGGGCTCATCGATCTCGAAACGAGCCGGCTTCGGGCAGAAGCACGTGTGGCTGACTCAGTTCGACGAGAACGAACGCTTCCCGTCCGGTACTTACCCGAACCAGAACCCGGGTCAGGGCACCATCACCCAGTGGGTCCAGCAGCAGCGGCCGGTCGACGGTGATGACATCGTCATCTGGCCTTCGTTCGCGATGACTCATTTCCCGCGCCCCGAGGACTGGCCGATCATGCCCGTCGATCGCCTCGGATTCTCGATGAAGCCCTATGGCTTCTTCGACCAGAATCCCGCTCTCGACGTGCCCCGGCCCAAGTCAGGTCACTGCGACGCAGAGGGCGACACCTCCTGCGAGTGCGGCTGACCTTCACAACCGGGGGCGGTGTTCGGACACATCATCTCGAGCACCGCCCCTTCCCGTACTCTCACACCTAACGAGGTCGTCCGTTCGAAGACGTGGACGACCGATGCCCAAAGGAGGGCAGATTCCGGATGAGCCCCATCGCATCGATCCTCATGGTCGCCGCAGCTGTGCCCTGCGTCATCGGCGCCGCCACCTCGCGGAGCCGGCTCTCAATCACCGCCGCGTCGGTGATGCTGCTGACCATGGTGGACCTGGCGTACGTGAGTGTTCTGTCACCGGTCCTCTGGTCGGGACTGCTGCTCCTCGTCGGACTCTGCGTAGCGGTGAGGCTCGGGTCGAGGCTGAAGGCGAAGTCGAAAGCGCAGGCGATGACCGCCTTGCCCGAGAAGGTTCTTGTCAGCGCCAACACCGCTCACTCCCCCACCACACACACCTTGAGCGATACCGCCGAGTCATCATCACTGGAGCGCCCGACCGAGTGGCATAAGGCCCGCCCGTTTCCCCGACTAGGGAGAACGTCCGCGATCCTCTCCGCAGCCGCCTATCCGATCATGGCGTGGCAGGTGCTCAACCATGGCGCCCATCATGCTGCCGGTGCGGGCACTGGTGGTCACGCCGCTCATCACCACGGAAGCACGTTCGACGGCTCGTTCGTCAGCGGTGTCATCACGTTGAGCGTCATCGTCGTAGCGTTGCTGCTCACGATCTGCGCGGTGCAGGCCCTCGCGCGCAAACGCCCGGGGCTGATGCTCGAGTCTCTTGGCATGGCCACGATGCTGCTGGTCATGCAGTTCATGCACTGACCCAAGCTCAACATCGACGAGGTGGTCCGACGAAACATATCGTCGGACTGCCTCGGCGCTGAACGACTTCCTACTCGCTCAGCCGGCGGCAGCGCCGAGATGTCGTGCGAAGAATCGGGCGGCATCTTCACCCGCCCAATGTGGGACGCCGGTGTGGCCACCCATGTTGGCGTTGAGGATCTTCTCCGCAGAGCCGAATGCGTCGAAGAGATCGAGAGCCATTCCCCGGTCATTTCCCTCATCGTCCCACTGGAGAAGCACGTGCACAGGAATCGTGATCTGACGCGCTTCCTCCATGGTCAAGCGCGGCACATAACTTCCAGCGAAGAGTCCAGCTGCTGCGATGCGCGAATCGGTTGCGGCCAGACGTACACCGATTGCGATCACTCCGCCGGAGATTCCAACCCGCTCGGTGATTTCGGGAAGGCCGAGTACCTCGTCGAGGGTGATCTGCCATTCCGGCACTGTTGCATCGACCAGGGGAAGGATCAATCTGTCGACGACGTCCTCCCCTGGTTGGTCACCGGCGGAGATCGCACGCATGAGGTCCACATGAGCCTGCTCGGCACCGGGTAGCGGAGTACGATCTCCCGACCCCGGAAGCTCGACGGTCACGGCGGCGAAGCCCTGCGCGGCAGAGCTGCGTGCCCGTGCTGCCAGACGAGGATACATTCGTCGCATCCCGATCCCGCCGGGTTGGCCCATCAGAAGGACGGACACGGGGGCGGAGGCGGTAGCTGCTGACGGAGTCCACAGAATGCCAGAGATGTCACCGAGGACAAACTCACGCTCGACGATGCCTTCGTCAAGATTGTGTTCAGAAATGAAGTGCATGGTCGTGCCTTTCGGAAGTACTGCTGATCAGCGGCACTCCCGGACGACCTGTCGTCCGACCGTGATTCCCCAGAGGAGCACCAACGTCAAGTCATTCACGGGTACCACCTCCTTAGATTCCTGCACGGGTTACCGATTTTATCAGCGTCGGCAGAACTGCGGAACCTGACTCCTGCCGAATCGATGTGTTCCCGTCTTCGCGTGCTGTCGGACGTCACCACCATCATCATGACTAGCAGCAGCTGGTCGACAAACGATTCAGTCCAGACCCGTTGATTTCACTGAGTCAGCGCTTTCCCTCAGCGTCGAAGTAGTACGAGGAATGTGCCTTGCAGCCGGGGTTGAACGCAGCCGCGCATTCCGGGCACGCATCCACTCCCAGATAGGCCTCGACCGTCAACTCCGTCTGGCACGCACCGCAGAGAACAGCGGGCCGATTCCATTCTTCACGAGGCCACTGCTGTGCGGGGTGCTCTGCACATTCGGCATGGCAGAGATGGCACGGATAGAACCGATCACAGCAGTAGAAGCGGATGGCAATGATGTCGAACTCGGTCGAGTAGTGCTCGCACCTGGTGTGGTCATCGACCGTTTTGCCGAAGACCTGTGGTGATGTCGTCAATGTCTCTGCCGTCCGTCCGAGAAAACTCACGCTTCCCAGGTTAGATCGTGCCCTTGCGTCGACAACCTCGCGACTGGGTCTCCGACGGACCACTAGCAATGATGAGTCCAATCAAATACTACCGAACCGTGGAATTGAGCTGAATCAGCACCACCGCCAACCACAAGTTCAAGCGGTTCGAGCGTTCAAGAGCAGAAGAGCCAATAGGACTACTCGGGGCCGTCGCCTCGGCATCGGCAGGGTGATTTGCCTTGAGGCTCCACCGATCACCGCTAAAAGTCCGATAGTTGATAGCCACCATGTGAACCGCGGTGAGACTGGAAGCCAAGGCATCTAGTCTCTACCGACCGCTCACTCTCACCACATGCCAGCTCGCGTAATCCATTTGTTTGGCATCTGCTCGATCAGTTGTCGACTTCATACTTTCGTGTGAGGCGCAGGTGTGATCGTGCTGATAGAGTGCATATTTAGACAGATGTCCTTGTTGAATATAAAATATCATGCCCATCAGGTTCGGGCTGCTATTTTAAAGAAAGTTGATCATGAACCGAATAGCTAATATTTCCTTCACAGCAGCAACTCTTACTCTTGTACTGGGCGGCTTAGCATCAGTTCAAGCGTCTCCGAGTGCATCAGCCAAAGAGCCATCCAGATCGACACCCATTAGTGTCGACGCAAGCGTTGGAATTGACAATAACGCGCTCGAACTTGAAGGTCCCGTTTCGGACTTCGATGTGAAGCTGCCTGATGTGATCGCCGACCCCGAGCTCGATGCCTCCGTTACAGAGGAGGGAACATCCGCTGAATTCACGACAACGTTCGCGAATCCTGATGAAGCTGTCTTTGAGACTGGAACCGACGATGATGTCGACATTGAAGTCGTAAAAAACGACGAAGGCGAACAGTCTGTTGTGCTTACCAACTCGAAAGGAGATCTCGTCGGGGGCATCGCGATTGAAGAAGCCCACACGGCCGACGGGAACCAGGTGAGTCCGGAGCTTTCCATTGAAGGCAGCAGAGTTATCCAGACCTTTAAGGACAAACAGAATAATGTAGATGAGCCCGTCACCGTTAAAGCATACGCTTCTACCGTCTGGTACAAACGGGGCTGGGTGACTAAGAAATCCGGGAAGAAATACATCGTAAATGTTGATCCCACGAAGCTCGGACGCAAGCAGATTGCATGGAATACGCACAAGACGCACGTGAAACATGCCAAAAAGGTGCTTGGTGCCGCAAATACCAAAAAATACTGGAATTACAACATCGAGCAACAATTTGTCTGTCATGTAGTCGGTGCATGGTTCCCAAGCGGAGTGTACAATATGGAATCCTGGCAGCCCTCCCTGGCTTGGGGTAAAATTGCGAACCCAGTTGACCGCTGCAATAGATCAAAGAAATAGCAACAGAAGGATCCTTCTAAATGACACTCTTCAGAACCATTTTCATCGTGCTTCTATCGCTATTCGCGATCAGCATACTGACGATCCTCGGAATTGCTGCAGTAACGTTTACCACCGACGGCGGGGGGTATCGGGGTTCCGACTGGCTGGTCGGTCTCGGCTTCGGCGCAATGTGGGTAGCATTCGCGTGCCCTGTGCTCATTGCGTTGCTAGCGATAGTGACATGGCTTAAACGCCGCACAAGCCTAAAGGCCAAATAGTATAGTTCCCGACTAAAATTTTGGATTCAAGAGAACGTGGTCCGGACCGCTAGAGTTAGCGGTCCGGACCACTCTATCTATTGGTGACTAGAAATCCTCATTCCGGATTAATCCCTAATGCCTTCGGCCAATTTCTGTCGTCTGTCGAAGGCAATTCTCGGTTCCGAGACTGGTCGGTACTTGATCCGCCTGGAGGACAAAGGCTAGTGGCCGGTGAAGAATCAGCGGAGGCAGCCGTTAGCCCCGCTCGTACACAACTTCTCCCGCAGACACCGTCGTCTCCACCAGAATGTCCCCCAGATCCTCCACCGCCACCTCGAACGGATCCCGGTCGAGGATCGCGAAGTCCGCTGATTTCCCCACTTCGATGCTTCCCGAGACATCGTCGAACCCATTGGCATAAGCCGCATCGAAAGTATAGGCACGAAGCGCCTCACCCGCGGTGATCTTCTCCTCGCCGAGCAATGGTTCGTGTTGTGCGACATCGTCCTGACCGTGAGGGTCATTGTGTGGCGCCGTCCGGTTGACTGCCACGTGCATGCCCCAGATCGGATCGGGGCTCGAGACCGGCCAGTCGCTGCCGAACGAGAGTCGGACTCCGGCATCCCTCATCGAGGCGAATATGAAGTGGTGAGACTGCTGTTCTTCGTGGAGCAGCGGCAGCTTGGTATCGACGAGCACAGAATCGCGCCTAGCCCACAGAGGCTGCACATTGGCGATGATTCCGGCCTCGGCCATCCGTGCCAGCTCGGCCGGGTCGGCGATGTCGAGGTGGGCGACCTGGTGGCGGCGCTCAGGACCCGGCCCACCGTTCTGGGTGAGTGCATCCACGGCGAGCTTGAGGGCGTTGTCGCCCACGGCATGAATGTGGACGTCGAAGCCGTTGGCCTCGAGACCGCTGACGATCTCGTTGAGCTCTTCGGCCTCGAACATGAGCAGACCGCGTTCGTGATCGTGACCGCGGTACGAGCGCTTGAGCGCACCGGTGAGATTCTCACACACCCCGTCGAGCATGATCTTGACGACCGTGGCCTGCAGACCACCGCGGCGTCGGTTGCCGTCGAGGCCCTGGATCGTGGCTCGTCGTTCCTTGATGGTCTCGAGCTGCTGGGCATAGGGGACGGCACGGTCCCACCACAGTGCGGCGGTGACCTTGCTGGAAAATCTACCGTCTTCGGCAGTCGAGAGGTATGGGTGGAAGGTATCGATCGGTGAGCCGGTGAGGACCCCGACACCTGCGTCCTGCCAGCCGACGATGCCCAACGTATGGAAGTAGTCCTGTGAGGTGCGCAGTGCCCGTTCCACATCCGCCGAGGTGCTCGCGGGGAACAGTCCCGTCACGAGTTCCGCTGCGGTCTCGAAGAGCAGACCCGTCGGGTTGCCATCGGCGTCCTTGACGATGCGTCCACCGTCGGGGTCAGGGGTCTCGCGGGTGATTCCGGCGACCTCGAGGGCGCGGGTGTTGACCCAGGTGCCGTGGGCGTCGTGGCTGGTGATCGAGGCCGGACGGTCGCTGACGACGGAGTCCAGATCACGGCGGTGAGGGAATCCCTCAGTGAACACGTCCCCGTACCAACCGGACCCGAGCACCCATTCGTCGTCTGGATGTTCGTCGGCGTACTCGGCGATTCGATCGAGATAGGGCTGGTAGCCGTGGATGTCGTCGAGGTTGCACTCCACCATCCCCAACCCGCCGAGGACGGGGTGGGCGTGGGCGTCGTGGAAACCGGGGATCAGCGTCCGACCGGCCACATCGATCACCTCGGTGTCGGGACCGGCCGCTGTCTTGCAGTCGGCGTCGCCGATGGCAATGATCGTTCCATTGTCGATGGCGACGGCGTCTGTGGTTGGTGTCGTCGGATCCATTGTATGAATGGTTCCGCCGCGGTAGATGCGGTCAGCGACAGGCATGAGGAACTCCTTGGTCATGGGAGGGTACAGAACTGTGGGAGGTCAGGCGACGCCGAGCTTCCGCAGTGGGCCGCGGATCACGTAGAGGAAGATTGCCGTGAGCAGACTGATCACGGTCATGAGGGCAAAGAATCCAACTTCGCTGGTTTCGGAGTACAGCTGTCCCATGAAGCCGGAGAGACTGGCACCGGCGGCTGTGGTCAAACCCCATAGCGCCATCATCTGGGAGTTGAAGGCAACGGGAGACAGTTGGGAGGCCACTGACATGCCGATCGGTGCGTAGGTCACCTCGGTGATGCCCATGACGATCATGCCGGCGATGACAGCGACGAGGGGAATCAGGCCGGAGAAGATCAAAGGGAAGATCGCGAAGAGCCCGAACGTCAGAGTCATCAACACGAAACCGAATGCGAGCTTCGAGGTCGTGCTCGGAACGCGACGGTTGGGTCGGTTCGCCAGCTTCTGCCCATATGCGGCGATGATCGGCCCCGCGATGATGCCGGCGATGACTTCGAATGTGCTGATGTAAGCGGCGGGCATCGAGTAGTTGCCGATGTTTAGTTCCACCCGTGAATCGGCGTAGACGGCGAAGGTGGTGAACAGTTGGAGGATCATCGTCCAGAAGATCGCGCCAGTGATGAAGAGCGGGATGAAGGCTTTGACCTTCAGGCGCTCGTCCGCGGTGACGTTCTTCGATCGCAGCATCGCCACGAAGTACACGACGGCGACGATGAGGATCGTTCCGAGCACGTAGTTGTTGAGATTGCCGGTGGACATGAGTCCCGTGCTCACGAGCACGGCGATGACGGCAACCACAGCTATGCCGAACCCTGTAGCTTTCCACTTGCCCTGCGAACTCACCGGGTTCGGGACGATCCGAGCTTCTTCGGGCACTGTGTTGCGACCGAGGAAATATGTGATGAGACCGATTGCCATGCCGACTGCCGCGGCACCGAACCCGTAGTGGAACCCGAGTTCGACCTGGAGATACCCGGTAGCAAGTGGGCCAAACAGGGCACCGATGAGGATGCCTGTGTAGAAGATCGCATAACCGGAATCCCGCCGGGGTGACGGTTGAGCGTACAGCCGACCCACCATGGCATGAGTGTTGGGCGCGAGCGCACCCGTGCCGATTGTGATGAGCGCCAGGCCTGTGAGAAGCCCAGCCATTCCCGGTAGTGCCGCGAGGCTGATGTGCCCCGCCATGATGATGGTGCCGCCGGCCATCACCATTGTTCGAGCCGGGACCAGTCGATCGGCGAACCAGGCTCCCACAGGTTGACCGAGGTAGACGGCACCACCGTAGGCGCCGGCAATGGCCAGGGCTTCGGTTTCGGTCAGCCCCAATCCACCGTCGCCGGCCGAGTAGTAGATGTAATAGGCGAGGATGACTTGGAGTCCGTAGAAGCTGAAGCGCTCCCACATCTCGATGGACGAGAGGGTGAAGAGTCCGATCGGCTGTTTTTGCTGAGTAGGACTCGTATCCGGCGAGCTGGCCGGTCCCGCAGGGTCGGCAATCTGAGAATTGGACATGACTTCCTCGGCATGTTGAGTGCCCTGTCGAGCACAAGATTGTGTGTGGATGGGTGAAGTGAAAGGGCCACCGCTATCCGGCTGAGGTGGTGCTTCGAGCCTAATGACGTCGCTTCATCGATTCCAATAGTCGTTCTGGATGTCCACTGTCTGATTTTCAGATGGGCGACGACCCTGGGTGGCAGAATCGTTCTCATGACATCCGCTGCTGACTTCGTCCACCATTTCGCCGAGGTGGCCCTGGCCAACATCACCCGCGAGTACCCGTTCGCCGCCCACCACGGCGCACGCGGATTGATCGACATCGTCCCGGCAAGCGAGAAGAACCCAGCCTTCGCAAACTCATTCGACTGGCACTCCAGCGTGCACATGCACTACCTATTGGCGTCACTTCTGGGCACCAAGTCAGCCCGTAGTGCGGATTGGCAAGACGAAGCCATCGAGATCCTCGCCACCCACTTCAGCGAGGAGAATATGCGCGCCGAGGCAGATTTCCCCCAAGACAACCCGAGCTGGGAACGACCGTACGGCTGGGCGTGGGCCATCGACCTCCGAAGCCATCGCCGAGGCGGCCCGCCGCTTCTATGCCGAGGACCGGGCCCAGAACTTCCGTCAGGAGCGCAGCGGCCATGACTGCCTCTCCCCTGGGTTGTGCGAGGCCGACCTCATGGCCGAAGTCCTGACCGAGGATGAACTCGCTGTCTGGTTGCCGGACTTCTTGTCGGAACCGACACCTGAAACACCGGCACTGAATCCGGTTGCAGTCATCGACCCCACCGACACTGTGTCGTCTACATGATGCCCGCCGTCATGCTTCTCATGTCATCCGGGTCAAACTGTGCGCAATTTGCTCCCACCTGACTCCACCGCAGCTATAAGTTCCTCGCCGACGATCAGAGAATGAATCGCTTCGATATCCTTGTGGACCTGGCGGTCTCTCTCAAGCTTCGGGACCATCGATCTAATCGTGTCGTGAGCAGCGCCCACACCTCGTCCGATGGGTTCAGAGGAGATGAACTCCACTGCTTGGCATGCACACAAAAACTCGATAGCAAGTACGTGCGATACATTCTCAATGACTTCGAGACTCTTGAGCGCAGAAGAGGTACCCATACTCACGTGGTCCTCCTGACCGGCTGCCGACGGGATGGAGTCCACTGAGGCAGGCTGAGCCAACCGCTTGTTGTCTGAGACCAGCGCAGCAGCAGTGTACTGAGGAATCATGTACCCCGAATCGGTGCCCGGGTTCGGCGATAAGAACGGAGGAAGTCCGCTATGGTGAGCGGAAGTCAGCCGGAATGTCCGCCGTTCTGAAATGCTGGAGAGTTCTGTGAGCGCTATTGCGAGCATGTCCAGAGCCATCGCCACAGACTCACCGTGACAATTCGACGACGACAATGACGTCTCATCCTCGGCGAAGATGAGCGGGTTATCGGTCGCGGAGTTCATTTCGTCTTCGATCACAGACTTGACGAATCGAATCATATCTTTGGCGGCACCGTGTACTTGAGGAATCGATCTCAGGCTCAGAGCGTCCTGCACCTTGCGCTGGGTATCCGCGTCCTCCAAGTTGCTTCCCTGCAACAATCTTCGGAGGTTTTCGGCCGTCGCCCCGACGCCCTCGTGCTTCTTCACAGCGCCGATGCGGGCATCGAATGCGGAGAGGTTCCCGCGAAGTCCCTCAACCGAAACGGCGCTTGCGATGTCTGCAGTCTTCAGCAGCGACAAGGCATCGTGTACGGCAAGGCCTCCGAGTGCGACCATGTCGCACGTGCCGTTGAGCAGGCTCAGTCCCTCTTTTGCCTGCAGGACGACCGGCCTCAGTCCGCGGCGTTTGAGCGCTTCTGCACCAGAGACCTCCGAGCCATCCACGCATGCTTCGCCTTCACCGATGAGAACCAACGCGATGTGTGCTTGGTACGACAGGTACCCGAGCGACCCCTTGCGAGGTACTCGCGGGATCACATCTTCATTCACCATGCCAAGAAGCAGATCCACGGCTTCTTCCCTGATCCCGGAGTACCCGAGCGAAAGGTTTCGGACCATCATTGTCATCACCGCACGCGTTTCGACCGCAGAAAGAAGGTCTCCCACTCCGCTGGCGTGGCTGCGCACAAGGCTGAGCTGCAGCTGGGCTGATTCCTCCGGGCTGATTCGGATCTTGCTGTTATCGCCGACACCGGTCGTAATTCCATAGACAATTGCATCCTGGCTCAGCAGATCGTCGACGACTCGCCGGGACTCCCGAATCCCGCGACGCGCATCATCCGAAAGCCGCACCAAGCAGCGATCTCGGGCGATGCGATGCAGGTCATCGACGTTGAACCCAGAGGGACTGATGGTCACATATTCTTGCGTGTTGATCTCATGCTCCTTCGCTCGAAAAGACATTGTTGATGCTTTCGGTCTGACGGCAGAAACGGGAACAGGCTCAGTTCTCGAGTTGCGCAGCTTCAGCCGGGTCATCCCTCGGTTCACCCATTATCTTCGTGTCCGACCGAAGGTATTTAACGGCAGAGAAGGAGATGAGGATGATCAGGAACAATACGGGGAATCCTGCAAGGGTTGCGGTCTGTTTGACCGCGTCGATGCCCGAAATCTCCCCTCCAGTCCCGGCCGTCACGGTAAGAATCGCCAGAATACCGATCAGCCCGCCCCAGAAGATCTTGACGATAGCCGGTGGCTCCGGATTCTTGAGGTCGTTTCCGGTAGTTGTCAGAGACGACATCGTGGTGGTCAGTGAATCAGCCAGAGTGGTGAAGGAGATAAAGATTGCGATCAGCATCAGGATGCCAAAGAGCAGCGATAGTGGGAGTTCGTCCAGGAAAGCGAACAGGGACAGTGGCACACCGCCTTCGCCGTTAATGATGTCCCAGAGTTTGCCGTCGCCCTTCCAGTCGAAGTACATCGCCGCTCCACCGAATACCCAAAACCAGAATGCTCCGAAGGCCGCTGGCAACAGCATATTGACCGTGACGAACTCACGGATCGTACGCCCATAAGAGACTCGAGCGATGAACATACCGATCAAAGGCGCATTGGCTCCCCATAGCGCCCATTCGAAAATCGGCCAATCGCGAGGCCACGATTCACCATCCATCGGGCTGAACCACAGATGCATCTCCGCGAAATCGGAAAGGTACTTTCCAGTTCCTTGAGTACCAATGGTCATGATGTAGGCCGTTGGGCCAACCACGAGCACGAAGACCAAAAGCAAGAGGAAGAGCCTGGTGTTCTGCTCGGCCAGGAATTTGATTCCTTTTTGGAGACCGGTGTAGCTCGACAGAATATAGGTGATGGTGATGAGAATGGCGATGGCAGCCCACAGAGTAGGACCATTGACGATGTCCGTATAGTGCGAGACGCCGCTGCCGATCTGCAACACCCCTTCACCGAGGATCGCGGACATGGCACCAGCAATGGCGAACATGCAGACATTGTCAACGACAGTTCCGATGCCCCCAAGCGCCCGCTTTCCGAAAATCGGATACAGAGCAGAGCTGACTGCATAAGGCATGCCCTTGTTGTAATGTGCGTATCCGATTGCTATTCCGCAGATGACGTACAAGGCATATGGGGCAATCGTCCACTGCATCGTCACGGCCGCGATAGAGAACGTTGCTGCCTGTTCAGATCCTGGTTCCAGCCCGAGCGCAGCCGGAGGGTTCATAAAATGAGTCAACGGTTCTGCGGTACCCCAGAACAGAATGCCGGTACCGATCCCGCTGGTCAGAGAGATCGCAAACCATTGCCATTTCGTCATTGTCGGCTTGGCCCCGTCACCACCGATTTTGATCTTTCCGAATTTCGAGAAGCCCAGATACAGGCAAACGAAGATCAAGACGAAAACGGTCAAGCTGAACAGCCAGCCGAAGTTGCTGAAAGCGAACCCCACGACCGTCGACTGTATGTTGTAGAACCATTGAGGGGCTGCGATACCCAGGACTGCTGTGGCGACCAGCAGGACAGCCATTGGGGCGAATACTCCCCACCGCATCTTCTTATTGTTCATCATTGACTCCGGTGGATTGTCCATCAATTACGACCAACCAACGGCACCGGGAAAACACCAGCTCTGTCCCGTCCTTGGTGACTCAGATGCTGATGCAAACATTGGCGTTAGAAAGGCCTCCGGCCATGCTGGCAGGTCGTTATCTGGCTCACAATCCACCTGAGAAAAATTGTGTCCGAAGTGTCGGACGATTTTTTGACGCCCCCGGCGACCTCACCACCACCGCTGACCGTTGCCCCGATCAACGCGGTAGTCCGGCCACGGCAGATCAATCGGTGGTTCGAATTCTGTCAACAGCAACGCCGGCATCGGATCAGCTGAAGTACGCAACTCGAACTCAGTCGTCGCCTCGGCGAGGACGTCAGGTTTGCTGAGCAGGTCGAGGAAGGTTCCCGAAACGGTCTTTCCAGCGGTGAGGATCGTCGGTGCGATCGTTTCGCGCATTCCACCCAGCGCATTCATCACCCATGAGGGATACGGGCCGGCACCGGGCGCCGGGGCCAGGGCTGGCCGCGAGACGTAGAACCGCACGAGGGGTGCATAGTGGCTCATCTCCACGTAGTCGTCGCTCGTCCAGTTTCGCTGCCATGCCGGCATCTGCTCGCGCAGCAGCCGCTCGGCTTCCTGCGGTTCGATGAGGTGCTCTGTTTCTGCGAGGTACGGCGTCTCGTTGACCTTGATTCCAAGCTCCCGCTGCACCTCTTGGGCGAGCGCCACCGCTTCGGAATCGTAGGTCGGTGGCCCCACCTCGGCGAGGTTGTCGTAGAGCGCCTGCGCGAGAACGTGGTTTGTCCGTCCTGGTCGACTTCTGGCCACCCAGCGGTCTTCAACGTCACAGTGGCCCATCATCGCTGCTGCCTGAGCATTGCGATCCAGGATGGCCAGGATGCGCTCAGCCATCTCGAGGTCTGGTGTGCGCCAGGAGAACTGAATTCGCGCGACTCTCTGGGGCAAATTATCTGCTGTTGCTTGACCGTCGGTGAGGATCGCGTCGGAGAAGCTCCAGCCGCCGGCCGCCGGCAGCATTGCGTCAAGCATCGACCGTGACGAGCTCAGCATCTGCATAAGCGACAGATTCGCACCCGGCGCACGAGCCGCCGAATGCGATGCGGGTATGGGCGAATGTGGGTCGGAGCTCGACAGCTGCCAGGTTTCTGGAGCATCGCAGACGAACGAATAGACCTTGCTGTAGTACGCCCCACAGTGAGTGTCCCAGCGGGCTGTATTGCATAGCGGAAGCATGTAGAAGGGATGAAACGACACGATTGCGTCTGCATCGTCGTAGTACCCGCGCAGTCCGTGGACGACCTTCGATCCATGCATCTTCTCCGCCGGTTCTCCTGTGTAGAGAAGTGTCCCGGTGATTCCGTGGGTGGTCATCGCGTGTTTGGTCGCAAGCAGGCCTGCCAATGTGGAGATGCCCAGCGCAGAATGCGGATCCGTGTGCCCGGGCGCAAAGCGCGATAGCCCCTCGCGCGGCTCTTCCCGAGTGGTTGCAGCCTGCGAGTTGCCCGGGACTGCGTCGTATTCGGCGTAAGTGAGCAGCGTAGGTCCTGAACCGTTGGACCAGCGCGCGCTGAAGGCCGTGGGCATGCCGCCCGAACCGTCTTCAACCTCGAAGCCTTCCTCCCGCAGGCGTTGCACGTACCAGGCTTGGGAGTCATACTCCCGCCAGGCCGGTTCCGCTAGCTCCCAGATATGGGTATGCCAATCGAGAAGCTGATCGAGATGCTCGTCGATCCATTCCTGGGCCGTTGCCTTCGCGTTCATGCACTCGCACCTTCCTGTGCTGATCCCGAAATATCACTCGCGCACAGCCTGCGCACCCCGTCGACCCAGGTCTCGAGCACGGGAATGGCAGCGATCTCTCCGCCCGGCACGGTCAGGGGATCAGCTCCGAGGACAGTGAAGTCCGCTCGCTTACCGACGCTCAGGGACCCGAATTCGTTCTCTCGGCCCAGGGTGATCGCTCCTTCGAGAGTGTGTGCCCGCAGTGCCTCCTCAGCTGAGATCCGCAGTGCGTCTGGTCCCAGCTTGTGCCCGCGTCTGGTCACCCGGGTCACTGCGGTCTGGATCGCTTCAAGCGGACGGGGCTCGGCGACCGGAGCGTCCGAGGACAGAGTGATGGGCACGCCGGCGTCACGAAACTCGCCGAGCGGATTGAATCGTTCCCCGGGAGTGCCGATGGCCTGCTCGACTCCTTCGCCCCAGTTGTAATAGTGCTGAGTCTGGTTGACCGGTCTGATTCCCAACTCGGCCATGCGTTTCACTTCGACAGGATCGGGGAGCCCGCAGTGTTCGATCCGGTGGCGAGCATCGGAGTCGGGGCGCACTTGCAGTGCGGCTTCGATGGCGTCGACGACCATTCTGATGGCAATCGGCGACTGCGCGTGGGTTGCAGTCTGCACGCCCGCAGCATGTGCTCGATGCACAAGTCCGGTGTACTCCTCCGGCGAGTGATAGAGCTGCCCGGTCCGGCACGGGTCACCGACATACCCGTCCGGGAAGTAAGCGGTCCACCCCCCTAAGGTGCCATCAGCGTAGAATTTGATTCCAGCAGCGGAGAGGAAGGCATTGCCGAAGGGACCTGTGAGGCCGAGGTCGAGAACGGCGTCGAGCAGGTGGGAGAGGAAGTACATCGACACCCGCATCTGAAGCCCGCCACGTTCGGCCATGGCAAGGTAGGCGGCGAACTCGCGTTTCGAGACCTGCGCATCCCCGATCGCAGTCACGCCGCCTGTGAGGAACTCGCGTTGAACGATGTCGAGTTGGTTCTGGTGTTCGGCTGCTTCGTCGCCGAGGTGGAAGTTCGGCCCGTGGCGTCCGATCTTGACCCCGCCCAGCCCGGTGAGGACATTGCATGCCGCGTCTGAGAGCTCTCCTGTCAGGTCTCCGTCAGAGCTGCGGAAGAATTCGCCGCCCTCAGGGTTGGGAGTGTCACGGGTGATGCCGAATTTCTCGAAGGTGAACGTGTTGACGACTCCCCCGTGGCCAGAAGCGTTCATGATGTACACCTCGCGGTCGCGGGCGACTTCGTCGAGTTCGTGTCGAGTCGGGTGCCGACGTTCGATGAGATTGCGCTGTTCGTAGCCGTATCCGCGGATGGGCACATCGGCGGGAAGTTTCGCTGATTCCCGTCGCAGAACCTCGAGGATCTCGGGGATCGACGTTGCCGCATTCGGAGAGACATCGATCCAGGTATGCAGCTGACCGTACATGAGCGGATGGGCATGCGGGTCAACGAACCCCGGGACGATCGTGGCGTCGGGAAAATCGACACGGACAGGATCAAGGCCACGATTGGCCGCGGCCTTCTCGGCGTCGGTCGCCGTTCCCACTTCGAGAATCTTCCCTCCAGCGATGAGCATCGCCGAGGCGTCGCGAGCGGTGTCATCGACCGTGTGAATCACGTTCGCAGTGATCAGTGTGGCTGCGGAATCGCGGTCGTCGAAGGTGGCCAATTGTCGCACGGGCGTCTCCTTGGATAGTGGTGTCGAGTGGGTCAGGTGTTGGCAGTTTCAGGTTCGTCGCTGTGCTGCGGTGCCAGCGCGGTGGCGATCCAGGCAACCGCGGAGAGGAAGCCGAAGAGACCGATGACGGACCAGATAGAACCGGTCGCTGCCATGAGCGAGGTCGCAACAATGGGTGAGAGCCCGCCCCACACCGCCGCGCCGACGCCGTAGGCCAAGGACATGGAGGTGTAACGAGCCTGGGGGCGATACATCTGTGTAAGGAGGGCGGACAGTGGAGCCCAAGTCGCGCTCATCGTCACTCGTATCGCGCAGACGAAGATGTAGATCAGTGTCACTGTGTGATTCTCGATGGCGAGGATGAGCGGGATGGAACAGAGGAAGGATAGTCCGACGCCGAGGTACATGAGGCGTTTTCCTCCCCACTTGTCACCGAGCAATGCCAGCGGAAGCGTCACGAGAGCTTCGAGGAAGGACGCGAGCGTCATTGCCCCAAGGATGATGGAGGCGGCGAGACCGATCTCTTCACTGGTGGCATAGCTCTGGACGTAGGCGGTGGCGAGGTAGTATCCGCCCGAAGCGATGGCGACCATGCCGAATCCCAGAAGCACGGGATACCAGTTGAAGCGCAGAGTGTGGATGATCGGTGTCGTCTCGCTGGCGCCGCTTTGTTTGAAGACGGGGGTCTCTTCGATGCGCAGCCGAACCCAGATGCCCACAGCAATGAGGACGATGCTGATAAGAAATGGCACGCGCCAGCCCCAGCTGAAGAGAACATCGTCACCCATGAGGGAGAGCACCCAGAAAGCGCCGGAGGAGAGGAGCGCGCCAAGGGGGTTGCCCAGTTGGGTGAAACCGCCGTAGAAGGTCTTAAACTTCGGTGGAGCGCTCTCGACGGCCATCAGGCTCGCGCCGCCCCACTCGCCACCGACTGCCAATCCCTGGATGATGCGGAGGATGATGAGGAGCACCGCTGCGGTCATGCCCCACGTGTCGTAGCCGGGCAAACAGCCGACGAGGACGGTCGCCACACCCATCATCAGCAAGGTGATGGTCAATGCCGGCTTGCGGCCGAGCCGGTCGCCGATGTGCCCGAAGATGATGCCGCCCAGAGGTCGGACGAAGAACGCCACCGCGTAGGTGCCAAACGATGCGAGGGTGCCCAGAGTTCGGTCAACCTCCGGGAAGAAGATTTGTGGGAAGACGATGGCAGCGGCAGTGGCGTAGACATAGAAGTCGTACCACTCAATAGTTGTGCCAACGGCTGCGGCGAATCCGGATTTGAGTGCGCGACGGTGCGTGCGCGCGGGGGCGCTTGGCGCGGACGAGGTCATGATGAGCTCCTTTGCTCGGTTCGCCGAGATGACATAGCTGTGCGGCGAGCGTTGTGGCCTTGCAGTGATGGTAGGTCTGTTCGGGCGCAGTGTCACCGGCAATGGTTCACCAGAGATGGGCCTGCAGCCGCTGATTTGTTACCTCGGGAGACAGACTGCGCGAGAATGGGGAGTAACTACTCACTGCGACTACACGATTGGATTCACCATGGGGCATACGGGGGATTCTCAACTCGATGCTGCGATCATCCGTGCCCTTCAACGGGATGGACGCACGAGCGTGCTTGACCTCGCTCGCGCCCATGCAGTTTCACGACATGTCATCTCCGAACGACTGCGTGTGCTCACAGAACGCGAAGGATTGCGCGTGGTCGCAGCGCTTGACCCCGGAGTTGCCGGCCATCATGTGCTGACGCATTCCATGGTCCGCGTCGATGGCCCCGTATCCCCCGTCGCCGAGGCGGTGGGACGATTACCGAATGCTGTGTTCGTGTCCATAGCAAGCGGAGAGCGCCCGTTGGTATTCGAGTCTCGACACGGTTCAAGCCGGGAGCTTCTAGACACACTCAATGCGGTCAGAGCGATCTCCGGCGTCCGTGAGATTCGAGTCACGACCTACGTCGAAGTACTCCGCGGCTTCTTCGTCCCCCAAAGACGCGATGAAATCGCGTTGGATGAACTCGACTTCGAACTCATCGCTGCGCTGCAAGCCGATGGCCGGACAAGCTATCGTACTCTCGCCGAGGTTGTTCACCGCTCACCGTCAGCTGTGCGGTCCAGGGTTCAACGGCTCATTTCTGCCGGCGTCATCCGTATCGCTGCGATCAAATCCGGCGGGCTCTCCACCAGTCGCTTTGCCACAGGTCTGGGCATCACCCTGGCAGGCAACTTTGAACCAGTGCGGCAGTTCATTCTGGAATCAGACTCGATCGAGTTCGCCGCACGATCTCATGGCGCCCATGATTTCATCGCCACCGCAGTCGGCTCTTCCTCCACCGAGGTTCTTGCAACAGTCGAGGCTCTACGCGGGCTCGACGACGTTGCCGCGGTAGAGACCTGGGCCCATTTCGATCTCGTCAAGGAGGACTATGCCCGGGCGATGGGGCGGTGAACGAAGAATCCTGTACAAATCTTCAAACCAGGTCTCAACCAGCTGCCGGCGTTGTGCACCAATCGATGCATACCGAACAGCCAGTTGAACGGAAATCTGCCTATAGTGTGGAGTCATGAGCAAAACTCTGCGCGTAGTGGCGGCAATTTTCCACAGTGAGGGCCGTGTTTTGGTATGCCGCCGCAATCCTGAGAAGGCGGCAGGCGGTAAGTGGGAATTTCCAGGCGGCAAAGTCGAGAACGGAGAATCTCCCGAGGAGGCATTGCTTCGCGAGCTGGCAGAAGAACTCAATGTCGGGGCCGCCACTATCGGGAGTCTCGTTTCGCGATCCACGACTACCACCGGTGAAGCCGCTATTGATCTTGCTTGCTATTGGGTGAAAGCCGAGTCAGTTCCTCAGTCAAGCACGGACCATGACGAGCTTCGTTGGACCGCAATAGGCGAGCTCAGTGAACTTGATTGGGCTGCACCCGACTTACCCGCAGTGCGTGAACTGCAACAATCAACTGTCCTCTCGGAAAAACAGGAAGAGTGCTAACTGTGGTCGAACCAGACGGTCTACGCGAAGCAGCAATCTCATGGCTACAGATGAGGACGGACGATGGCCGCGATCCCCTTACTCGAGACGAGATCCAAGATTTCGAGTTTGGTGGTGAGCAATTCAAACTGCAATCAACACAACAAGGGATTCGGAAGCCCGCGGGGTTTTCAGCGGCCCTTTCAGTACAAACCGTATTCCGAAGGCCAGGCCAAGAACGCCCCTATGAGGACCTCATCGGAGACGATGGTTTATTGAGATACATGTGGCGAGGCGATGATCCGACGTTTCCTGAAAATGTCGGCCTTCGGAACGCAATGGAACAGAAGCTTCCCCTCATCTGGTTCTGGGGTGTTGCAATGCAACCAGCTCGATTTCAGGTGATCGCTCCTGTATATGTTGTCGGCGAAGAGCCACACGAGCAACGATTTCTTCTCACGGCAACCGAACCGGCCGCCGACATCTCTGAGATAGATTTTTCGGCTCACGAGTATGTTGCAAAAAGGTACCTCACGCGAATGGCCAAAGTCAGGGTCCACCAACCTGTCTTTAGAGCAACGGTTCTTACTGCATACGAAAACCACTGTGCAGTATGCAATCTGGCCCACCCGTCGTTACTCGACGCGGCTCATATAGTCGCAGATCGAGAGGAGAAAGGAATCGCCTCAGTCGTGAATGGACTAGCCATGTGCAAGATCCACCATGCAGCATTTGACAGGTACTTCCTTGGGGTCCGACCGGACTACACCGTTGAAATACGCCATGATCTTCTCGAAGAGGTCGACGGACCAATGCTCCGTCACGGCCTACAAGAACTTCACGGCCAAAAGCTGATGACGGTTCCAAAAGTTCGTCAAGATCGTCCGCAAGCTGACCTACTCAAATTCAAATACGATGAATTTCGTTCTGCCACGAAGCTCAACGTCCTCTGACTTCTCCGCGGCATGCGAACGCCGCGGGGATGCTTTAACAACGCCTACCTATTTTCCGGTCTGTATTCCCTGCAACACCGCATCAGAATCCCCACCCAGCTGTGGAGCAGGAACGGCATCCCCCGCAGGCGACCCACCGAACGACAGCGGCACCCGCGGCGCCAACACTGTTCCCACCCCCGGCTGGTCAATCTCCCCGAACAGTGGGTTCTCCAACGAGCACCACGGATCGTTGTTGACGAGTTCCTCGAAGGTCTGGAACTTCCCCTGCAGCACACCGGCACCGCTCAACGCAGCAGCAGCCTCGGCGACGGTGTGGGCTGCGAACCATGGCCGCAGCACCGAATCGATCGCCTCACGAGCCTCAAAACGTCCGCCTTCGGTCGAGAGATCAACATCGAGCATCGGCCCGATCATCTCGAGTTTCTCGCTCAAGCCCGTTGCCTTGCCAAGCCCGCGCCAGTGCTTGTTCGAGATGACGGCAACCATGATCTCTCGACCGTCCGAGGTCTTAAACGACTGCCCATACGCACCATAGAGTCCATTGCCCAACGGCCCACGCGTCTTCCCGGTCGCCTGCACCTCGGCGATGTAGCCAAGGTTGCCGACAGTCGCGAGCATAACGTCAGACAGGGCGAGGGTGATCTTCTGGCCCTTCCCCGAGGACCGACGATCCAGCTCAGCAGCCATGATCCCGTTCGCAATATAGAGACCCGCGGCGACGTCCCAGGCCGGCAGAGCATTGTTGACGGGACGCTCGTCATCGCCGGTGATAATCGGGAACCCGCTGGCCGCATTAATCGTGTAGTCCACGGCCGGCTTCCCATCATGGGAACCGTTGAGACGCAGCATGACCAGATCCTCACGGTGCTGGACAAGATTCTCATATGACAGCCATCCACGGGCGGGTAGGTTCGTGACCAGGGTGCCCGCCTCGGCGATGAGGTCGGTCGCGATCTTCTGACCCTCTTCTGATTTGAGGTCGAGGGTCACCGAGCGTTTGCCCTTGTTCAGGCTCGCCCAATAGATCGACGTCCCGTCATCGCTGATCGGCCACCGGTTGGCGTCGATGTTGCCGCCGATCGGATCGATGCGGATGACGTCCGCGCCCAGCTGTGCCAGGGTCATCGCGCCCAGAGGTGCTGCGATGAAGGCGGAGATCTCGACGACTTTCAGTCCGGTCAGTGGTGCCAGTCGTGGCTCTGACATGGGTGCTCCTCAGCTTTCCGTGGTCGTCACTGTTGCCGCGATCGCTGTCTGACCGTCAGGTCCGATGGCTTCGAGTTCGTGGGTGTTCGCTCCGGTGCTGCGCCCGACGAGGTGGATCTGCTCGTTCGCGAACAGGGGTGACTTCGCGCGGAAGTCGTAGCTCGCGACCGTGACCTCCGGATGGTTCTTCATGAATGCGTCGAGCAGGAGTGTCGCGGTCAGCGGGCCGTGGGTGACGAGTCCCGGGTAGCCTTCGACGCCCGTCACATACGGGTGGTCGTAGTGGATGCGGTGGGAGTTGAACGTCAGCGCAGAGTAGCGGAAGAGCGTAACCTCGTTGGGTCGCACCGAGCGCACCCAGCCCCACCCTTCGGGTGCAGGTGAATCGCCTCGCGGTGGAGCCGCAGCGGATCCTTCGGGCGCCGAGGTGGCTTCCCGGTAGACGATCGTGTGCCGATCCGTCGTCGCGAGGTTGCCATCGGCGGAGACCTCGTGGCACAGCACGACGAAGCAGAGGGAACCGCTGCCGCCGGTCTTCTCCGTGATCGATTCGATAGTCGTTGTCCGCAACAGCTTCTGCCCGGCGAGAATCGGTGCGTGGAACTGCAGCTTGCTGCCGGCCCACATGCGCCGAGGCAGTTCTACTGGGGGCATGAATCCGCCGAGCTTCACGTGACCGTCTGTTCCCAGCTCGCTCATCGGGACGTCGTCCTCGGCGAAGTGCAGCCAATGTCCCAGCGGGAACAGAGTCACCGGTCCGGCCGAAGAGCGTCCATCCTGTTCCAGCAGTGTGGCCAGGCGCGAGGCATTGACGCCCGAAGCAATGTCTTCTTCGGTGGTGGATCGACCGACCCAGTCCTGCAGATTGATCTCAGTCATGTCAACGTCCTAACAGTTCATCGGAGATGATGCGCATCTGGATCTCTGACGAGCCCTCGAAGATCTTCGTCAACCTCGCGTCTCGCCAGTGGCGTTCGACGGCAAAGTCCTTCGTGTATCCGGCACCACCATGGATCTGTACTGCCTCTGAAGTGACCTTCTCCGCCATCTCAGCAGCCAGATACTTCACCATCGCCGCCTCCTTGTCACACCGGCGACCCGAATCGATCTCCGTGCACACGTGATACATCAGAGCCCGACTGGCCTCGATCTGGGCAGCCATGTCAGCGACCTTGAACCGCAGGTGCTGGAAGTCGGCCAAAGGATGGCCGAACTGGACCCGCTGCTTCAAGTACGCGATCGAGTCCTCTAGTGCGGCCTGTGCCAGACCGATCGACCGAGCCGCCGTGTGCGCACGTCCGACTTCGAGTCCGGAGACTGCTTGGTAGAAGCCCCTGTCCTCTTCCCCCAACAACGCATCCGCTGGCAGGTGGAAGTCGTCGAAGGCCAGATCCCAGGTCTTCCATCCGAAGTACCCGATCTTCTTCACAGCAGTGCCTGACGTTGATACTGGAAAGGTCGGGAATCCCGGTGTGACCCAAAGCCTGACTGACC
>NZ_JABUYE010000054.1:0-1197 GCF_014897485.1 Brevibacterium sp. FME37 | reverse complement strand
TACACCGGCTCAGTCAACACACCAGCAGAACGATCATCCAAAATATGACCAATCGTCTCCAGAGCATCACCCTTCGTATGCCCAATCAAACCCACCGGACCACGCTTGATCCAACCAGTGGCATACACACCCTGGACCACATCCGCCTGCGCAGAGACCTGCTGATCATCCGCGTCGACGACGCGACCCTCATGATTCGGGATAACTCCCCTGCTCGAGTCGAAAGGCAACTGCGGCAGCGCTGTACCCGCATACCCGATGGCCCGATACACGGCATCGATGTCCCAATCATGGAACGTACCGGCACCAACCACACCACCACTGCCATCAAGCTCCATCCGCTCCGTACGCAGACCCGTCACCCGATCCTCACCCAAGATCGCAACCGGGGAATGCAGGAAATGCAGATGCAGACGACGCTTAGCCCCCACCGGTTCACGCATCGTGAAATCAGTCAGAGTCTTCGCAACCTGCTTCGTCTGATTATTCGACTCAATCGCAGCCAAAGACCCATCATCGAACTCATAGTCCTCGGGATAGACGATGATATCGACATCCTTGACATGCCCCAGCTCACGCAACTCCAGCGGAGTGAACTTCGCCTGGGCCGGACCCCGACGACCAAACACATGCACATCCGTAACCCGAGACGACTTCAGACCCTCATACACGTGATCAGGAATCTCAGTCGTGTGCATATCATCGGCCTGCTTCGCCAACACCCGCGCCACGTCGAGAGCAACGTTGCCATTGCCGATGACAGCAACCTTCTCAGCACCCAGGGGCCAGGTCTGAGCCACATCCGGATGCGAGTCATACCAATTCACGAAATCAGCAGCACCATACGAACCAGGCAGATCCACACCAGGCAGATTCAAAGACGCATCAATGAAGCAACCGGTAGAGAAGATCACCGCATCATAGCGATCAGTCAACTCTTCGAGATTGATGTCTACCCCGTACTCCACGTTGGAGAACAAACGAATATCACCACGGTCGAGGACCTTGATCAAAGCGTTGATGATGCCCTTGATCCGAGGATGATCCGGAGCCACACCGTAACGGACCAAACCGAACGGAGTCGGCAAACGCTCAAAGAGATCAATACTGACCTCGAAGTCACGCTCAGCCTTAGTCAACAGATCGGCCGCATAGATCCCGGCAGGACCGGCACCCACAATAGCCACACGGAAGGGA
>NZ_JABUYE010000053.1:0-1258 GCF_014897485.1 Brevibacterium sp. FME37 | reverse complement strand
TGATTGGGCCCCTGTTAGCAGTCCAGCGGCTATGCGATAGCTAATTGGTTCTCTGCACTCCAGCGTTCCCAGCATCTCGACGGTGTTAATCCGTCGAGGGATCCGTGGGGCCGTTCATGATTATAGATGCCTTTCCATTCGTCGGCCAAGTATTTGGCCTCGGCCATCGTGTCCATGATTTCTCCGGTCAGTTGTTCCCTTCTAAATTGAGCATTGAACGATTCAGCGAACCCGTTCTGCCACGGCGATCCAGGATCGATAAACGCAGTCTCCACACCTGCGGTAGCACACCAATCGATCAGCGCAGCGGCGGTGAATTCCGGCCCATTATCGCTACGGACATAGGTCGGGACCACACCGGTTTCAGCGATGACGTCCTCGAGGACAGCGACCACATCGGTGGCGGTGAAGGACCGCCGCGGGATGATTGCCAAAGCGGTGCGGGTGTATTCATCAATCACGTTGAAGAACCGGATATGCCGCCCGCAGGACGTCACATCGGACTGGAAGTCGAAGCTGACCACGTGCATCGGGTACTCGGCCCTCAACCGCTTCTCTGCCCCGGCGTCGGGCCCGGTGCGGCGCTTCTTGCGCGCCTCGGGTTTGCAGGTCAGCCCCTCGACCCGCCAGAGTCGGCGTACGCGCTTCTTATTGAGCGCCACGCCAACCCAGGCCGTCTGCCGAAGCAGGTGCCAGCGCGCCTTGTGCCAGCCCCATGCCGGATACTTCCCGGCAATGGTCCGCAAATCAGAGCGCAACTGCGCTTCCTCGAAGCTGACCTCCGGTTGACCCTGACGCAACGCGGACCGGTTCTGCCCCAGAACTTTGCAGGCGAACCGCTCCGAGGCCCCGAACTTCTCCTGCGCCATGCGGACGGCGCGGCGGCGTGGTTCGGGGCTCAGAATTTTCCCCGCGCCACCTCGTTCAAAATGTCGATGGCCAGTTCCTTTTCCGCCACCAGCTTCTTCAATCGGGCGTTTTCTTTCTCGAGGTCCTTGACCGCTTTGGTCTGCGTGGCGTTCTTCTCGGACCCGTACTGCTGAAGCCACCGATACCAGGTCGCCTCGGTGATCTGCAGCTCCTTGATGACCTCGATCATCGGGCGACCTTCATTGAGCATCTTCTGGCCCTGACGCACTTTCGCGATGACCTGATCCGGGGTATGTCTACGTGCCATGATCTGTGAATTTCCTCCTTGCATCCATTATCGGATGCGAAACTCACATAGTCACCGGACTCCTACTCGGGGACCCAACCA
>NZ_JABUYE010000052.1:0-1263 GCF_014897485.1 Brevibacterium sp. FME37 | reverse complement strand
CCCTACGTGTCAGGCTGGAGCGGGACCACGGTGACAGAGCAAATCAGTCCGACCACGTAGGGCGAGAACCAGGAAACCAATCAATATGTCGAATCTCGTTGTGGCCGAAGTAGGCCAAAATGGGTCCATGAATAGTTCCGGACCGCGTGCCGGTGGACCGACCCGTCGAAGGTCGTTCACTCCCGCGCAGAAGCTTGAGTTGTTGACCCAGTACGAGGACGCCTGCACCGGCAAGGAGGGCGGTGCTTTTCTGCGGGAACAGGGTTTGTATTCCTCGCAGATCGCTGAATGGCGAAAGCTTCGTGATGCCGGTGCTCTCACCGGAAAGAAGCCCGGGGAAACCATTGGCAAGCTCTCTGCAGAACAGGCCGAGATCGCGCGTTTGCGCCGCCAGCTGGAGGTGAGTGAGGGCCGGTTGGAACGAACCGAGGCTGCCTTGGGAATCATGGAAAAACTCTCGGCGTTCTTCGAGAACGCCATCAAGGAATCACCGGACGAGCCGAAGTCCAGGAAGAAATGACCAGCGCCTACCGGCATTTGGTGGAGGCGGCTGTTCCGACGCGGCAGGCCGCGGCCCTGCTCGGCCTCTCACGCACCACGATCTACCGTAAACCTGCCGCCCCGGTGGACCACGAGCCGGTGGTGCCGCCAAACAAGCTGTGTGCCGCGGAGCGGGCCGAGATCCTGGCCGCGCTGAACTCCCCGGAGTTCGTGGACTTGGCGCCCCTGCAGGTCTACGCGAAGCTACTCGATGAGGGCATCTACCTGGGCTCGGTCTCCACGTTCTACCGGGTCCTGCAGGAGAACGAGCAGGTCAAGGAGCGCCGCCGGCTGGCCAAGCACCCGGCCCGGGCCATTCCGGAACTGGTCGCTACCGCACCTGGTCAGGTGCTCAGCTGGGATATTACGAAGCTGGCTGGCCCGGTGAAGGGCAAGTACTTCGATTGTTACCTGATGGTGGACATCCATTCGAGGTTCATCGTCGGCGCGCACGTGCACGCCACCGAATCAGGGGTCCTGGCGGTGGAGATGATGAAGGAGATCTTCGGCATCCACGGCATCCCCGAAGTCGTCCACGCCGACCGCGGGACCTCGATGACGTCGAAGACCGTTGCCGGACTGCTCTCGGATCTGGAGGTCACCCGATCCCATTCCAGGCCCCGGGTGAGCAACGACAACCCGTACAGCGAAAGTCTCTTCAAAACCATGAAGTACGGGCCAACCTTCCCCGATCGCTTCGCGTCCCTGGGCGACGCGCGGGCC
>NZ_JABUYE010000051.1:0-1335 GCF_014897485.1 Brevibacterium sp. FME37 | reverse complement strand
TGAGGTTCCCCGCAAGTTGTGGACACTTGATCTGTCTCACGCGGCTTGCGCAGACACTTCCTCTTCACTGACCAGGTCGGTCAGTGAACGTGCTTCCTCGAACTCCACCGGCGTCACCTGACCCAGCGCCGAATGCAACCGCCGACGGTTATACACCTCTTCGATCCACCGACCGACCTCGCGTCGAACAGCCGACCTGCTCGCCCATACACGACGATCATAGAACTCTGTCTTCAACGTCGACCAGAACGACTCCGACATCGCGTTATCCCAACACACCCCAGTCCGACCCACCGACTGCGCCAGTCCCAGTTCTTCCGCCGCTCGATGCAACTGCCCTGAGGTGTACTGCGCTCCTCGATCGGCATGGAAAATGACGTCCTTCGATCCGATCCCGCGCAGCGTGTGAGCCATCCGCAGTGCCCGTTCGACCAGGTCTGAGTCCTGTCGGTCATCCATCGCCCATCCCAGGACTCGACGCGAGCATCCGTCACGGATCACGCATAGGTACACGAAGCCTTCCCAGGTCCGCAGATAGGTGATGTCGCTGATCCAGACCGCATCCACGACGCCCTGATCCCAGACTCTGTCGACCCGATCAGGGATCCGGTGCGTCCGGGTCCCTGGCAACGTTGTGACCGGCCTGAACTTCCGCGGGCTGATGCCTTCCAACCCCTGCCGGCGCATCGACTTCGCCACTGTCTTCTCGTTGACAGTCACTGCTTGCCTGGCCAGCTGGGCCTGCACCCGCGGTGCACCATAAACATCATCGGATTCGGCGTGGACCCGGGCCACGTCAGCGTCGAGTGCTCGCTGGGCCTGCTTGCGCGGTCCCGGCTCTGTACTCAACCGTTTCGCCCACGCGTAATAGCCAGCCCGGGCCACTTTCAGGAGTCTAGCCATTCGGGTGATCGCGTAGTTGTCCTTCTCCGCGTGCATCAGTTCGAACCGTTCCGACGGTGTTGCTTCGACGCGAAGAAGGATGCCGCTTTTCCCAGAAACTCGTTGTCCTGTTTGAGTTCGAAGTTCTCCCGTTGCAACCGGGCCAGCTCTGCTCGCTCGTCCTCGCCCAACGGCCCCGTCGATGCCCCCTCGCCTTGTCGGCGCTGCTTTTCGGCTTTGACCCAGGTGCCCAGGGACTGTTCCCCGACTCCGATCTCCTTGGCCACTGCCGCGATCGAGCGACCAGTGTCGATGACCAAAGTCGCGGCCTCCCGCCGGTACTCGGGCGTGAACGTGCGACGCTGTTTCTTGCTCTCTGACATGCTGGACATCCTTCCACCAGGATCACGAATCCCGCTAGCTCGGGTGTCCACAAAACCAGGCTAACCTCAG
>NZ_JABUYE010000050.1:0-1340 GCF_014897485.1 Brevibacterium sp. FME37 | reverse complement strand
TGAGGTTCCCCGCAAGTCGTGGACACGTGTGCTACGTCACGCAGCCTGCGTAGACGCTTCCTTCTCCACCTGACCAGCCTGCCGACCAGCCAGAAGATTGCCTTCGAACTCCACCGGCGGCACCATCCCTAACGCGGAATGCAACCGTCGTCGGTTATAGACAATCTCGATCCACCGGGCGACCTCGCGCTTGACCTCGGTCCGCGTCTGCCACACCCGACGATCGAAGAACTCCGACTTCAACGACGACCAGAACGACTCCGACATCGCGTTGTCCCAACACACCCCGGTGCGTCCCACCGACTGCTTCAACCCCAGCTCACCGGACGCGTGATGCAGCTGCGTTGACGTGTATTGTGCGCCGCGGTCAGCATGAAAAATCACGTCATTCGGAGTCATCGCTCGTAGGGTATGAGCCATCCGCAACGCCTGCTCAACCAGGTCGGAATCCTGTCGGTCATCCATGGCCCACCCGAGCACTCTCCTCGAGCATCCGTCGCGGATCACGCAGAGGTAGACGAACCCCTCCCACGTGCGTAGATACGTGATATCGCTGATCCACACAGCATCTAAGTCGCCCTGGTCCCAGACCCGTTTGACGAGATCAGGAATGTGATAAGTGTCCACACCCGGCAGCGTCGTCACCGGCTGGAACTTACGAGGGCTGACTCCCTCGAGGCCTTGGCGTCGCATCGACGCAGCGACCGTCTTCTCATCCACGCACCGACCTTCCCGAGCCAGTTCCGCTGTGACTCTGGGTGCCCCATAGACATCGTCAGAATCGGTGTGAACTCGACGGACTTGCGCGTCGAGGTCTCGCTGCGCCCTCGCCCGCTTAGACGGACCTGCCGACCGTCGTTTCATCCACGCATAGAACCCGGACTTCGTGACGTCGAGGAGCCTGGCCATGCGGCGAATCGAGTAGTTCGCCTTCTCCGTTGCCATCAGTTCGAACTTCTCTTGTTTCGAGGCTTCGACGCGAAGAAGGCGGCCGCTTTTCCCAGGAACTCGTTATCTTGTTTAAGCTCGAAATTCTCCCGTTTCAACCGTGCCAGTTCAGCACGTTCGTCCTCTCCCAGAGGCCCGGTTGACTCGCCTTCGCCGCGGAGGCGGTCTTTCTCGGCCTTGACCCAAGTGCCCAGGGTCTGCTCGCCGACTCCGAGCTCCTTCGCTACCGCCGCGATCGATCGGCCCGTGCTGATGACGAGGTTCGCGGCCTCGATGCGGTACTCCGGCGTATAAGAACGGCGTTGCCGCTTCGAATCTGACATGTTGAACATCCTTCCAGCAGGACCTGAAATCCCGCTACCTTGGGTGTCCACTATTCGAGGCTAACCTCA
>NZ_JABUYE010000062.1:0-339 GCF_014897485.1 Brevibacterium sp. FME37 | reverse complement strand
TACCGGAAGGTGCGGCTGGATCACCTCCTTTCTAAGGAGCACACATAAGAACCCCAACGTGTCACCCGTACGTGGTGCCGGTTGGGAGCTCAAGGGTGGAACATCATTATTTTCGCTCAACCCGCACAGCGTCGTTAAGGTTCATGCCTTGTATGGTGTGATGATGGTGGGCTAGAACGAACACGTTATTGGGTCCTGGAATCACAAACCAACCAGCAATGGTTGGGTGTGGTTTCAACCAACAGGACCAACCCGTCCAGACCAGCAGCCCATAGTGGTTGCCCGGGTGTGGGTGGTGTTTGGTAGTGGTTTGAGAATCGTATAGTGGACGCGAGCATC
>NZ_JABUYE010000061.1:0-341 GCF_014897485.1 Brevibacterium sp. FME37 | reverse complement strand
TACCGGAAGGTGCGGCTGGATCACCTCCTTTCTAAGGAGCACACATAAGAACCCCGCAGAGGCAGCCATTCGCGTTGTCTGGTGGGAGCTCAAGGGTGGAACATCTCTATTTGGTTCGTCTGCACAGCGTTGTTCGGGGTATGTGCCTCGTGTGGCGGTGGTTGGTGGTCGTATGTGAATGAACACGTTATTGGGTCCTGGGATCACAAGCCAGCCAGCAATGGTTGTGTGTGTGGTTTCATCCAACAGGACCGACCCAGGTCACGCGTGCGCTGCTGGTCAGTGTGGGTGTGGGTGGTGTTTGGTAGTGGTTTGAGAATCGTATAGTGGACGCGAGCATC
>NZ_JABUYE010000049.1:0-1435 GCF_014897485.1 Brevibacterium sp. FME37 | reverse complement strand
GGCTCATCGTAATCGAGAGTGTAAAACCGGTCTGAAACCACCGGACTCAAGTAGGCACCTCGCGATGTAATGAGTCAGGTTGCGAAACCCGAGTGCCGATCCTCGAAGGTGCTCGAGCCGACCATTGATCGATTCGGTGGGCCCATTCGACGTTCCTGGCCTCGTGAAGAACGCCAACACATCCGCTGCGCGTCGCTTCAGCGTTCTCCCCAACCGCCTCAACTCCGTCAACCCAGCAGGCAGTCCTGCCGACAAGACATCGATGACAGCCTGCAAGAGCCTCTTGCCTTCACTGCGGTCCTCGGCCCGGTAAGCAGCCACGATGTCTTGGTAGAGCGCCCAGGTGACTTCGACTTCGGTGAGGTTCGCATCAGCGAAGAGACTGGCGATCCGTTCTTGTTGTCGTCTCGTGAGCAGGTCTGTGCCCGTGTGCAGCGTCCTCCTTGCCCGATACAACGGGTCCTTCGCTCGTCCACGATGCCCAGTTGTCTCCTGCTGGACGCGGCGGCGAACGTCATCGAGGGCATCACCAGCAAGCTTGACGACGTGGAACGGGTCCATGACTTCCACAGCATCGGGAAGTTCCTCAACGGCTGCGGTCTTGAACCCGGAGAAACCATCCATCGCAACGACTTCGATTCCATCACGCCAGCCCTTGGGCCGGGCGGCCAACCATTGTTTGAAGACCTGCTTCGACCGTCCGGGCACCATATCGAGTAGGCGTGCTGTGCCCGTTCCTTGGCTGATCGGGGTGAGATCGATGATGACGGTGACGTATTTGTCTCCCCGGCGAGTGTGGCGCCACACGTGCTCGTCGACACCGATCACAGACACGTCGTCGAATCGATTCGGATCGTTGATCAGCAGCCGTTGTCCTTCGGTCAGGACCGCGGAGTTCGCGGTATGCCAGGACACCGCGAGCTTGTCAGCGATGACTGCGACGGTGTCGTGATCGATGACGAGGGCACGCAGTGCCCAATCGAGTCCGGCTCGAGAGATCTTTGCTCGGGCTGGTGCCGCGGTCGTAGTGTCCTGGCGCCACACGTGGCCGCATTCGATGCACTTGTAGCGACGCAGGCGGATATGCAGTGTCGTTGGCCTGTGGCCGAAGGGCTCGTGTGCCAGTCGACGCACGACGGTGTCGCGGATGTCGCCGTGGCCGCTACATCGTCGGCACCATTCATCGGTGGTGTTCGGTCGGCATTTCAGCACCGCTTTGTGGGCGGTGATGTGTTGGCCGATGCAGGTCAGGTCAAGGGCGTCGAGTCGGCAGAATGTCGTGAGGTCAGGCGTCGAGAAAGTAGGCTTGTCCACGTCGAGGTCTTTCGGATGGGCAGTGTGAGAACTTCCATCATCGGAAGACCTCGACGTCTATCCGGGTAGCGACTCGCCTTGTTTGAAATTCATCGGCCTACACTCTCGTTTACGAAGAGCC